>NZ_BAAFHL010000052.1:0-17070 GCF_042849955.1 Chryseobacterium barbadense | reverse complement strand
GAACCGTATATTGTAGATTTTGGAATTTCCGTAGATAAAAATTTTGGGAATACAAGAGTTTCCGGGAAATTTAACCTTACGAAGCTAATAGATAATATTTTACTTTCCTTTAAGTTATTTTTCACCCTTATTTCTAATCCTAGAACTCCGGTATATATCAATACCTCACAATCAAAGGTGGGATTTATAAGGGATTTTATATTTATAAATATGGCAAAGCTTTTTAAAAGAAAAGTAATTGCCCATCAATTCGGAGCTAATTATGAAGGGTTTTATAATTCTCAATCGCCTTTTTTACAGAAGAAAATAAAAAACACCATTGAAAAGACGGATTATTTTATTGTAGAGGGGGACTATACAAAAAAACAGCTTAGCTTTGTTAAAGATTACGAAAATAAGGTTGTCTCTATTCCAAATGGTTTGCCCCAGAAAGTTAAATCAGATATTATAAAACCAAAGAACATATCAGAGCCGATAGTTATCCTTTATTTGAGTAATATGATTGAAGGCAAAGGATTTTGGGATGTTCTGGAAGCAGGCAATTTGCTATATAATAAATATAATAAGAATATAAAGCTTATTTTCGCAGGAAGATTTTTAGAAGACTTGGAAGATACCTTATGTAAAACTTCAGAAGAAGCCAGAGATTTATTTTCAAAAAAATTAAAAGAATATAATCTTTCGGATAAAACTGTATATTATGAAGGGCTTTATGGAGCACAAAAAGAAGAAGCATTTCTGAACGCACATTTTTTTATCTTACCTAGTTATTATATTAATGAAGGTCAGCCGGTTTCTGTATTGGAAGCAATTGCTTATGGATGTGTGCCGATAGTTACAGAATATCGTTTAATTCCCTCGATGGTAAATAATGAGAATGGTTTTTTTGTAAAACCGAAATCCCCTGAAGAAATTGCTGAGAAAATATTAGAATCCGATGATGCCCCAGGAATGTATAGAAAAAAGTCTGAAAATGGAATTGCTTTTTATGAGCAAAATTTTACTGCAGAGAAATATGTATCACAAATTTTGAAATTATTTTAACATGGAAATCAAAAATAAAATACTTCTTATTACAGGTGGAACAGGTTCTTTTGGAACTGCTGTTTTGAGAAAATTTATACATACAGATCATTTTAAAGAAATCCGAATTTTTTCTCGTGATGAGAAAAAGCAGGATGATATGAGAAACCAGTTTAAAAATGATAAACTGAAATTCTATATCGGAGACGTAAGAGACTATAAAAGTATTGAGCCTGCAATGAGAGGAGTAGACTATGTCTTTCATGCAGCTGCATTAAAGCAGGTGCCTTCTTGCGAATTTTTTCCAATGCAGGCCGTTAAAACTAATGTTGAAGGTACGCAGAATGTCATAGATGCCGCTGCCAGAAACAATGTGAAAAAAGTAATATGCCTTAGTACAGATAAAGCTGCATATCCTATCAATGCCATGGGGATTTCTAAGGCAATGATGGAAAAAGTGGCTGTAGCTGCTTCCAGAAATTTAGAGGAAACTGTAGTATGCCTTACGAGATACGGTAATGTAATGGCTTCAAGAGGTTCTGTTATTCCATTATTTATTAAACAAATTAAGAGCGGAGACCCTATTACCGTTACAGATCCTAATATGACAAGATTCCTTATGTCTTTAGAAGAAGCTGTAGATTTAGTATTATTCGCATTTGAGCATGGAAATCCGGGGGATTTATTTGTTAATAAAGCACCTGCAGGAACTATCGGAGACTTAGCTCAGGCATTAAAAGAAATGTTTAAGGCCGATAATCCGGTGAAAGTAATCGGGACAAGACATGGAGAAAAACTTTATGAAACTTTGTGTACCCGTGAAGAAATGCTGAAAGCAGAAGATATGGGTGACTTCTATAGAATACCCGCTGATAATCGGGACCTGAATTACGCACAATATTTTTCTGAAGGCGAAGAAGATATTTCAAAAATTGAAGATTATCACTCTCATAATACTGAGCAGCAGGATGTAGAAGGAATGAAAAATCTTTTATTAAAGCTTCCTTTAATAAGAAGGGAGATCTTAGGTGAAGATGTAATGCAATATCCTGATTAGATTTCGCAAAAATGACAGTACCTGTAATAATAGAAGGGGGGAAATACTCTGACGAAAGAGGAAGTTTATTTTTTAATAACAGTTTTAATGCATCAGAAATTAAAAGGATGTACTGTATCGAAAATAAAGATACGGAATTCATAAGAGGCTGGACCGGACATCAAACCGAACAGCGATGGTTCTCAGTACTACAGGGAAGTTTTACCATAAGATTGATAAAAATAGAAAACTGGAAAGCCCCGTCAATAGATTCTGATATTCTGGAGTTTAAGATTAATGCTGAGAAACTGGATATTCTTTATGTACCAAACGGATATGTGAGTGCAATCCAGTCTGACACAGAAGAGGCAAGACTATTGGTGATGGCTGATTATTATTTAGGAGAAATCAATGATGATCATAGGTTTCCCATAGATTATTTTAATAAATTATAATAATGAAAAAAATAGGAATTACCGGGCAGAATGGTTTTGTAGGTTCGCATTTATATAATACGTTAGGCTTACAACCAGATCAGTTTGAAAGAATCCATTTTGAAAGAGAATTTTTTAAACAACCTGAAAAACTTGATTCTTTTGTAAAACAATGTGATGTCATTGTGCATTTGGCTGCTATGAATCGTCATCCTGATCCTGAGGTGATTTTCAACAACAATATAGATCTGGTAAAGAAGCTCATTGACTCTTTAGAAAGAACAGAGACGAACCCTCATATTTTATTTTCATCGTCTTCACAGGAAGAAAAGGATAATTTATATGGTAAATCCAAAAGAGAAGGTAGAGAGCTTTTAGGGAAATGGGCTAAAAAATCCGGTGGAAAATTTACAGGAATGATCATTCCGAATGTTTTTGGACCTTTTGGAAAACCCAACTACAACTCTTTCATCGCTACATTTTGTCATAAACTTACTCACGGAGAAAATCCTGTTATAGATAATGATGGTGAGGTGAGCTTAATATATGTTGGAGAACTTGTTCAGGAAATTATAGCCCAGATTGAGTCCGCTGAAACTACAGAATTATATGAAGTTCCACACACTTCAATCAATAAGGTTTCGGAGGTTTTGGCAAAGCTGGAAAATTATAAAAAATTATATTTTGAAAATGGAGAAATTCCTCAGTTAGAAGGAAAGTTTGATTTAAACCTTTTTAATACTTTTCGTTGTTATTTTGATATTAAAAACCATTATCCCGTAAAATTTACACAGCATATAGACCCAAGAGGAGCCTTTGTGGAAATTATTAGATTGGGAATCGGAGGGCAATGCTCTTTTTCCACTACTGTTCCGGGAATTACCAGAGGAAATCATTTTCATACAAGAAAAATAGAAAGATTTGCTGTCATCAAAGGTAAAGCTTTAATTCAGCTAAGAAAAATTGATACGGATGAGGTATTTGATTTTTATTTGGATGGAGACGAACCGGCATATGTAGACATGCCTATTTGGTATACTCATAATATTAAAAATATTGGAGAAGAGGAGCTGTATACCATTTTTTGGATCAATGAACCTTTTAATTCTGAAGATGCAGATACCTACTTTTTAGAAGTTTAAACCTGAATGGGAAAAGTAATTATCCATACAAGGAATACTCCAACAATTAACCTGGAAACCTTTTTCCTGGCTTTTGCCTTATTTGGATACATCATCTGCTACATAGACCCTTTTTCCTCGGATAAATTATCACAAATCATTAATGTTCTGATAAGAAGTTCGACCTTTCTTTTGTCTATATATTTTATTATAAAAAATTTTAATAGAGTAAAAGAAAGAAAGAATATAATTTTCTTCTTTATTTCTTTTTATTTACTTTATCTTATTAAATCAGAGTATACTTTTTATAACTATGATTTTTTACCCGGAGTTTTGGAGAAACTGAAAAAAAGTTTTCACTATTATATGCTTGTGATGCCATTACCGGTAGTGGCTCTTTTAAGCTTTGATTATAATAAGGTTAATTTTTCAATTTTTTATAAGTATGTATTCTGGTTTCTTTTTGTTGTACTCTCTCTGAATTTTTTATACCAGATTTTAGCTTCACGAATGGTAAACGCGGGAAGAAGTGGTATCTTTCGCTCGTATTATATTTTAACAGGGCATTACGGATTAAGTCTGGTGATAATGGTTATATACAGCTATTTATTTCTTGAAGTCAAAAAGGCTCAACAAATTGCAGGCTTATTTTTAGGGTTATTTCCTATTTATGTTTCTGCTGCGCGAAGCCCGGTATTGGCATTGTTTTGTGTCTTTTTCGTTTTTTTGATTCTAAAAAAAAATAAAAAATACTGGAAAGTTTTTTTTGTATCTACTTTCCTCTTTTTCATACTTCTGCTTATTGCATATCTAACAGGTACTGATATTTTATTTTTTAAAAGGCTAAATGCTGCAGTATTCGAAGGAAATGCATCCGGAAGATCATATTATTTAAATAAAGGACTAGCAGAAATTGTTAACCATCCTCTTATAGGAGGTAGAACTTTTTTTGAAGACGGTTCTTATCCGCATAATATATTTTTGGATATTTTGATGTCCACTGGGATAATCGGCGGGTTTTTATTTGGCGCCTATTATATACATGTGATCAGAAATTTTTTTAAAATAATAACTAATATTTCTCAGTATAAAGAAGCGGGAATTCTAGTTTTTTTTTTCCTGCAATATTTTATTTTAGCCCAAACATCAGGAAATGCATATTCGTCATTTGATTTTTGGTACTTTAGCGCATCGTTAATAACATTAGGATATTTAAACTATAATAATGAAAAAATTAAAAGTAATGACAGTCGTGGGAACACGACCGGAGATCATTAGATTGTCGAAAGTATTATCTGCTCTGGATGCTTCAGAAGCAGTAGAACATATTATCGTTCATACAGGTCAGAATTATGATTATGAGCTTAATCAGATTTTTTTTGAAGATCTAGGATTGCGTAAACCAGATTATTTTCTGGAAGCTGCCGGAAAAACAGCTACTGAAACAGTAGGAAATATTCTGATCAAAATAGATCCGCTTCTTGAAGAATTACAGCCTGAAGCATTTTTAGTTCTGGGTGATACCAACTCATGCCTTTGTGCGATCCCTGCAAAAAAAAGGCAGATTCCTATTTTCCATATGGAAGCCGGAAACAGGTGTTTTGATCAGAGAGTTCCGGAAGAAACCAACCGTAAAATTGTAGATCATACGGCAGACATTAATTTAACGTATTCGGATATTGCAAGAGAATATTTATTGCGAGAGGGACTTCCTGCCGACAGAATTATTAAGACCGGATCTCCTATGTATGAGGTTTTAAACCATTATCTGCCTCAAATAGAAAGTTCCGATGTTCTGAAAAGGTTGAATTTAGAAGAGGGGAAATATTTTGTAGTATCTTCACATAGAGAAGAAAATATAAATTCTGAGAAAAACTTTAATGGATTAATAGAAAGCCTTAATGCAATTGCTGAGAAATTCGGATATCCTATCATTGTTTCTACTCATCCGAGAACAAGAAATATGATTGATAAAAAACAGGTACAGGTAAGACCTGAAATTCAATTCCTTAAACCTTTAGGTTTTCATGACTATAATGCCCTTCAGATGAGAAGTTATGCTGTATTATCAGACTCGGGTACCATTTCAGAAGAATCGTCAATATTGAACTTCAGAGCTTTAAATATCCGAGAAGCTCATGAAAGACCGGAAGCAATGGAGGAAGCATCTGTAATGATGGTGGGATTATCTCCTGAAAGAATTTTACAAGGATTGATTCAGCTTCAGCAGCAGAAAGTAGGTAAAGAAAGAAACTACAGATCTGTAGCCGATTATTCCATGCCTAATGTTTCTGAGAAAGTGGTGAGAATTATTTTAAGTTATACAGATTACGTTAACAGAGTAGTGTGGAGCAAAATATAAAGGAAAATCTCTGGATTGCAACAGAACTTTTTTATCCGGAAGAAACTTCAACTTCTTTTATTCTTACAAAAGTAGCAAACAGGCTTACAGATAAATATTCTGTAAGTGTTGTCTGTGGAGAACCCGTATATGATACTCATGAAAGAAGTGAAGCTTTTACTTTACATCCAAGTGTTTTTGTTCACAAAATAAAAAGTTTAGGAAAAAATAAGAACAATCTTATAAGTAGATCTTTAAGGTTTTTTTTACTAAGCTTTTCCATTTTTTGGTATCTTTTTAAAAGGGTTAAAAAAGGAGAGAAAGTTTTTATCGTAACTAATCCGGCACCTTTAATTTTATTGATTTCAATACTCAAAATAGTAAAAAAAATTAAATTAATTATTTTGGTTCATGATGTTTTCCCGGAAAATACAATACCTGCGGGAATCATAAAGTCTGAGAAAACTTTTGCTTATAAAATTTTGAAAAATTTATTCGATAAAGCGTATTCCAAAGCAAATAAATTAATTGTTTTGGGACGGGATATGCAAAAAGTTATTGAAGGTAAGGTAAAAAAATATCAAAGTAATCCGGCAATTGAGATTATCGAAAATTGGGGAGATACCGAAAATATTTATCCGCTTGCAAAGCAAAATGTATTTGAAGAAGGCTCACCTTTAACACAAAAAATAATTTTTCAGTATGCGGGTAATATAGGTAGGGTTCAGGGACTTCTTGAATTACTTGAAGTAATAAAGAACGTCAAAAATGACAGGCTTGTATTTTATTTTGTAGGTGAAGGAGCTGTTAAGCAAAAAATGATTGATTATGTCTCTCTTAACCAGATGAATAATGTTTATTTTGATGGTGCTTATTCAAGAGAAGAGCAGCTTTTAGTTTTAAATAAAACAGATGTAGCTTTTGTAAGTTTGGCAAAAGGGATGTTTGGTTTGGGAGTACCATCAAAAACGTACAATATTTTAGCAGCAGGTAAACCAATTTTATTTATTGGGGAAAAAGATAGCGAAATTGATTTGCTTTTGAAAGAAAAAAACATAGGGTATTCTTTTCAGCAACATCAGGAATTAATTGATTTTTTTAATTCATTTAATGAGAAGTCCATTGCTGAACTCGAGATTAAAAAAGAAAATGCCAGAAAAGTTGCTGAACAAGAGTTTTCTGAAAACATAATTTTAAACAAATTTTATCATACTGTATAAATGAAAGTGCTATTTACGGGTGCAAACGGATTTCTAGGAAGAAATGTTATCCCTTTACTTCAAAAAAATTTTGAGGTAAAAACATTAGGAACTCATAATACAGATTATGCAAATGATATTACAGAGAAAATTCCTTTATTTACAGAGAAATTTGATATTGTTTTTCATGCAGCAGGTAAGGCTCATTCTGTTCCAGGCAACAAAGCTGAAGGAGAAAAATTTTATAAAGTTAATTTTAATGGAACGGTAAATTTATGTAATGCTTTAGAAGAAAATCTACCAGATATTTTTATTTTTATAAGTACTGTGGCCGTTTATGGAAAAGATTTTGGTGAAAATATAAACGAAGATTCACCTCTTCAGGGAAGTACACCATATGCAAAAAGCAAGATTATGGCTGAAGAGTTTCTCTTAAATTGGTGTGAAAAACATCACGTTAAATTATTTATTATAAGACCGTCTTTAATTGCAGGGCCTAATCCTCCCGGAAACTTGGGAGATATGGTTAAGGCAATAAAGACAGGAAGATATTTTAATATTGCCGGAGGAAAAGCCAGAAAAAGTATATTTTGGGTAGAGGACTTTGCTGATCTTACTATGAAAGCAATCAATAAGAATGGTGGAATATATAATGTTTGTGATGATTATCATCCTGATTTTAATGAGATTTCAAAGAAAATTTCAGAAATATTAGGTAAGCCAATCCCCCATAATATCCCTTTTTTGGTTGCCAAAACGTTGGCTGTTATTGGTGACATAATTGGAAATAAAATACCAATTAATTCATTAAGATTAAAAAAAATTACAGATTCCCTTACTTTTTCAAATAAGAAAATGAAAGAAATTTAGGGTTTTCACCATCAAATGTTATGGATAAATTTCAATTATAATATGGAGTTTGCAATTGTTACAGTTTTACTTTTTATTTCAATATTGGTCTATTTTAAAATAGCCGATCAATATAATATTATAGACAAGCCTAATCACCGAAGTGCTCATACACAAATTACGCTAAGAGGAGGAGGTATTATTTTTCCTATAGCTTTTATTATTTTTTGTTTATTTCACTTGCAGGATGCAGTTAATCAGTATTGGTCCTTTGGATTAGGGCTCTTAGCAATTTGTTCGATAAGCTTTGTTGATGATGTCCGGAATCTTTCTAATAAAATACGTCTTTCCATTCATTTTGTTTCCGTTATATTATTACTATATTTCACTGGTGCTTTTAATATAATGCCCTTTTGGGTTTGGCCGATATTATTCATTCTGATTATAGGAACGCTTAATGCCTATAATTTTATGGATGGAATTAATGGAATGACAGGGCTCTATAGCCTAGTTGCCTTATGTTCTTTAAACTACATTAATAGAGAAGTAGTCCAATTTGCGGATAACAGCTTTATATATTACCCAACTTTGGCATCCTTGGTCTTTTTATTCTTCAATTTCAGGAAAAAGGCGAAATGTTTTGCCGGGGATGTTGGAAGTATGGGAATCGGTTTTTGGGTAATTGCTCTTATTACTTTGCTGATTATTAAAACGGGTGATTATAAGTATATATTCCTCTTATCCATATACGGGATGGAGGTTGTATTAACGATCATAGAAAGAATTTTGCTGAAAGAGAATATTTTTGAAGCACATAGAAGACATTTGTATCAGCTTTTTGCCAATGAGAAAAAAGTGTCTCATCTGGTCATAAGTTTTGTATATGCATTCGTGCAATTAATTATTAATATTTTTCTGATATATTCGCAATTACCAATCTGGGCTGTCATTTTAATTATTTTTGTTCCTGTCGGAGGACTCTATTTAGGATTAAAGTGGAGCTTGAAAAAACAGTATAACCTGTAAGAACTGAGGAATTTTATTATGAAAATTAAAGAAACCCCGCTTAAAGACTGCTATATTATAGAACCTGCTATTTTTGAAGATGACAGAGGCTATTTCTTTGAAAAATATAATGAAAAGAAGTTTGAAGAACTTACAGGGATGAATGGTCACTTTGTTCAGGACAATATTTCAAAATCTTCTTACGGAGTTCTAAGAGGGTTACACTTGCAAAAAGGAGAGCATGCTCAGGCAAAGCTAGTTTCATGTCTGGAAGGCAGAGTTTGGGATGTAGCTGTAGATTTACGGGAAGATTCACCTACTTTTGGCCAATGGTTCGGGATAGAACTTACAGCTGAAAACAAGCTTCAGTTATATATACCAAGAGGATTCGGACATGGTTTTTCGGTATTAAGCGAAACTGCGGTATTTGCTTATAAATGTGATAACTTTTATAATAAAGAATCGGAAGGAAGTGTGAGGTTTAATGATCCTGAACTTGAAATAGATTGGAAAATAGAGGAAAAAGATATGATTCTTTCGGAAAAAGATCAGAATGCACCTGCATTTAGAGACAAAAACTTTTAAATAAATATTGAAAACCACGATTAAAGTGGTTTTTATTTTTTTGATTTTATACTCTTCAATATTTCGTATCTTTGCAGACTCAAAATCAAAACGATGCGCACAAAATCTGTAGGTAAGAAGAAAATCAATATTGTAACATTAGGATGTTCCAAAAACGTATATGATTCCGAAGTTTTAATGAGTCAGCTTAAAGCCAATGGTAAAGAAGTGGTTCACGAAGACAAAGGAGATATTGTAGTAATTAATACCTGCGGATTTATAGATAATGCCAAAGAAGAATCAATTAATACTATTCTGGACTTTGTGGAAGCTAAAAACCGGGGAGAGGTAGAAAAGGTTTTTGTGACCGGTTGTCTTTCCGAAAGATATAAGCCGGATTTGATAAAAGAGATTCCGGATGTTGATCAATATTTCGGAACAAGAGATCTTCCTGTTTTATTGAAGCATCTTGGTGCGGATTACAAACATGAATTGGTAGGAGAAAGACTTACCACTACCCCTAAACATTATGCGTATTTGAAAATATCAGAAGGTTGCGACAGACCTTGTTCTTTCTGTGCGATTCCATTGATGAGAGGAGGACATGTTTCCACTCCTATAGAAAAGCTGGTTAAAGAAGCTCAGAAACTCGCTAAATCAGGTACGAAAGAATTGATTTTGATTGCACAGGATCTTACTTATTATGGATTAGATATTTATAAAAGACGTGCCCTCGGAGATTTGTTAAAAGAGCTGGTAAAAGTGGAAGGAATTGAATGGATCCGACTTCATTATGCATTCCCAAGCGGATTTCCGGAAGATGTTTTGGATATTATCCGTGAAGAGCCAAAAGTGTGCAATTATATAGATATACCATTGCAACATATCAATTCAGATCTTCTTAAGTCGATGAAGAGAGGAACAACTCATGAAAAAACCGATGCCCTTTTGGCCAAATTCAGAGAAAAAGTTCCGGATATGGCGATCAGAACTACCTTAATTGTGGGATATCCTGGAGAAACAGAAGAAAGATTCCAGGAACTTAAGGATTGGGTAAGAGAACAGAAGTTTGACCGATTAGGTTGTTTCACATATTCCCATGAGGAAAATACAACAGCCTATGTTTTGGAAGATAATATTCCTCAGGAAGTGAAAGAAGCGAGGGTGGAGGAAATTATGGAACTGCAATCCCAGATTTCCTGGGAAAAAAATCAGGAAAAAATAGGGAAAGTGTATAAATGTGTATTCGATAGAAAAGAAGGAAACTATTTTATAGGTAGAACTGAGTATGATTCACCGGATGTTGATAATACCGTTTTAGTCTCTGCAGATCAAACTTATATTTCTATTGGTGAGTTTGCTGATGTAAGAATAACTTCCGCCGAGGAATTTGACTTATATGGAGAGCTTGTCTAGGAAAAGGCATATAATTTTAGTTAGCTATAAAGACAATGATTTAATCATTGTTTTTTTATTTGTCAATTAAAATATGTGAATTTATTTATAGTTCTGAATTTCAGTAGTTTATAATTCGAATTTGTTAATAACTATGCTTTGATTAGTTAATTATGTTAACTTTTTCCTACAATTTTTAACATTTTTTAACAATAGGTTGTAAATGTCCTGTTAATAACGGGTTACAAAAATTATTAACGTAATGTTTGCGTTTTTTTAACATTTTTTAACAAATTGATTGGGGACTTTAAAAGGATCATGATACATTTGCTCCGTCAAAACCCATAAAATTCAAAATGATGAAAAGATTCATTCTCGTAATCATAATGATGATTTCAACCCTTGGTGTTTATTCTTTCAAGAATAATGCCACAGATGCGAAAAAAACAAGTTATGCATCGTACTACCACGATAAGTTTAATGGTAGAAAAACAGCAAGCGGAGAAATTTTCGATAACTCGAAATTTACCGCAGCCAACAGAACGCTTCCGTTTGGTACCATGGTTAAGGTGACCAATCTGAAGAATGGAAAAGAGGTGATTGTGAAGATCAATGATAGAGGGCCGTTCCATTCATCAAGAGCATTAGATATTTCTAAAGCCGCGTTCAATGAAATCGGAAATACCGATCACGGTACGATTCCGGTGGAATACGAAATTGTCGATTAAATTTATGATTTAAATTAAATTAAAAGCTCCGGCTGATCTTCGATCAGCCGGAGCTTTTTTATAGTATTTTATACATGCAATTCCAATAAGGCGGGACAATGATCCGAATGAACCGCTTCCTTCAAAATAACGGCCCTGGCGAGCTTGTCTTTTAAAGAATAAGAGGTAAAGTTATAATCCAGCCTCCATCCTTTATTTTTCGCTCTTGAATTTTGGCGGTAGCTCCACCAGGTATAATGGTCAGGTTCATTATTGAAAAAACGGAAACTGTCTATCAGTTCACACTCTTCAATGAATTGAGTCATCCATTCCCTTTCCATTGGTAAAAATCCGGAGACATTCTTCAGACGTACAGGATCATGAATATCAATCGCCTGATGACAAATATTAAAGTCTCCCGAAATAATAAGATTAGGAATGGTTTTCTTTAAATTTTTAATGTATTCCAAAAAATCATGGCAGAACTGCATTTTAAAACCGAGCCGTTCAATATTGGATGCAGAAGGGACATACACGGAAATCACGGAATACCCGTCGAAATCAGCACGGATAATTCTTCCTTCATTATCGTAGCTCTCAATTCCACAGCCATATTCTACATGGAGAGGTTTTGTTTTGGAGGCAATTCCGACACCACTGTAGCCTTTTCTTAGGGCCGAATGCCAATAACTGTGATATCCTGATTTTTCAAGACTTTCAATATCGATCTGGTCATTACCGGCTTTGCTTTCCTGAATGCAGATAATATCGGGATCAGCAGTAGACAGCCAGCCTAAAAAATCTTTTGTAAAGGCAGCCCTGATTCCGTTAACGTTATAAGTAATAAGTTTCATGTCTCAAAAATATTAAAAAACAAGCGGAAAAAATCAACGATTTTTTCCGCCCAGACCCAAATTAAATAAACTATGAAAAAAAACTACTTGGGTTCTAAAATACTGATCGGAATGATACATTCTTCCAATGAAATTCCTCCGTGTTGGTAAGTTTCTTTATAGTAGTTTACAAAATGATTATAATTCTTAGGATAAGCCAGGAAAATATTGCTTTTCGCAAAAATATATTTAGAGCTTAGATTACCTTTGGGTAAAAACAGCTTTTCAGGATTGGTGATTGCCCAGACATCACTGTCGTCATACGTTAAACTCTTACCCGTTTTGTAACGGATATTAGTAGAGGTTTCTCTGTCTCCGACAACCTTGCTCGGTTTTTTTACATACACGGTTCCATGATCCGTTGTGATCACCAGTTTATAACCGTTTTCCGCTGCTGTTTTTATGATTTTCAATAATGACGAATTTTCAAACCAGTTTAAGGTTAATGACCTGAACGTCTTATCGTCACGAATCAGCTGATCAACAATATGATTGTCCGTTTTAGCATGTGAAAGGATATCAATGAAATTATATACAATCACCAGCAGGTCATTATTCTTATGCTGATTGAAATCATCATAGATTTTCTTTTCAAAATCAGCGTTCAATACCTTTAAATATTTCATAGACTTTGAGCCTAATCCTATTCTTTTCATTTGATCTTCAAGAAAATCACGCTCATATTCATTCTTATTTCCCTCTTCATTATCATTAAACCACTTATCAGGAAAACGTTTTTCGATTTCAGACGGCATTAGGCCTGCAAAAAAAGAATTTCTCGCATATTGTGTAGCTGTAGGAAGAATACTATAGTAATAATCTTCTGAAATTTTATTGTAATATTTAGTGAACAAAGGCTCAATTACTTTCCACTGATCATAACGCAGGTTATCGATCATCAAGAGAAGAACCTTCTCTTTTTCCACTTCAGGCTTTACTTTCTCTTTGAAAAGAGTATGGCTCATATTAGGCTTATCCGAGCCATGCAGCCAGTCTTCATAATTGTTTTCAATGAATTTGGCAAACTGAATATTCGCTTCTTCTTTTTGAGACTGTAAAAGATCGGCAAACTCATTATCGGTTACCTTATCAAATTTGATTTCCCAGTTCAGAATTTTCTTATAATATTCTGCCCAATCCTGGTACGTTCTTAAATAAGAGAGTTCCAGGGAAAGGTTTCTGAATTCCTGCTGATACTGTAAAATAGTTTTTTGTTCTACCAGGTCATCCTGCTGAAGGTTTTTCTTTAATGATAATAAAATCTGATTGGGATTCACCGGTTTCAGAATATAATCTGCAATCTGCGAACCGATGGCTTCCTCCATAATATGTTCCTCCTCACTTTTGGTGACCATCACGATCTTTAAGGAATTATCCTTCTCCTTGATCATAGGAATGGCTTCAAGACCCGAAATTCCGGGCATATTTTCATCGATAAGCGTGAGTGCGAACTTTTCAGAATCCATAAGGTCCAATGCTTCATTCACATTGTTAACGGGAGTTATATGATAACCCTTTTTTTCTAAGAATACGATATGAGGTTTGAGTAAATCTATTTCATCATCTATCCATAATATCTTTTCCGACATAATTTATTTTTTTACATGGTTATTGCATCAAAATGTTGACCAAATCATTTTAAAAACTGCCAAAATGAGCAGATTAAAAGTTAAATATTAGTTAAATGAAAGTACGCAAAAATTTTTCACCTGCGTTACACAATTAACGTCCTGTTTTTATATAATCCAGAGCCCTTTCCAAAACTTCGTCACGTCCTTCCTGTATTCCTTTTACGGTAGGTTTTATAATAATATCAGGAACAATTCCCACCCTTTGGGTTTCTGTCTGATCAGGATAATATGCACCAAGTCCTGTGAAGCTGGTGTCAAGATCGGCAACTTTAAATCTTATAACGTCGCCATTGGCTCCGGAAGTATGTCCACCGATCAATTTTGCTTTAGGATGTTGCTTCAGCATCATGGCGGTAGTTTCAGCTTGGCTCTGAGTATTTTCATCTACCAAAACAATGACGTTGCCTTTATAATAATTGGGATTGTGTTTGCCAATACTGTTTTTTCTGCTGTAGAATTTACTCAAATAGTGGATTTCCGGAAAATTAAACTGATAATAAATAGTATTTTCCGGAAGCAGTAGCCTGCTTAAAGGCAGTATGGTTTGTTTCGGATAATTCCTCAGATCAAAAATAATGGATTGGGCAGTTTTAAGATTTTGATACATTTCTTCGAGATCTTTCCTTTCAATAATGCCCATATTCACATATCCTGTTTTTCTTTCGGAATCTATAAATTTCCATTTTTCCGGTACAGCGGGTTTTTCATAATTGATATCTTTAAGAAGATAAGTTTTTGCGGTAATCATCATATTCTGATGATCTCTTTCAAATTTAATAGAAATGGAATCCTTATTTGAAAAAAGAAAAAGATTCTTCACTTTCTTTATTTTCCCCCAGGAATTGGAAGCCGGAATATACTTTCCAAAAGCATTGACCATTTGAGGAATCGTTTTCCCATTGACATCGTAAATAATATCTCCTACTTGAAATAAAGTCATTTCATTAAACTTATTGGAATTGATTTTTGTAACCACTAACTTTCCTTCAGCGTACTCATATTCTACAGGAATCCTTCTTCTTCCATATTGATTGAGACTGATAAGCGGTGAGAACAAAAAAGCATGGGAATCATCGGTTTTGGTAACCAGTTCTGCTAATGTCAGATGATATTGTTCATCATTTCTGATCTGGGTGAACTTGGGAATCATTTCTCTTAAAACCTCATTCCATGGTTGATCGGTTTTATATTTATAAGGAAAAAAATATTCGATATAGTTCCAGTATCTGAATAATTCCAAAAGGCTTATTTGCTCAGATGTAAATGCTGAACCATAAGAATTTTCATTCCTGAAAAAAACTTTCCGCCCTCCTGTTCCGAAATAATAATTATTCCCCACATTTCTGTTGTTCTGAATATGTTCAAGCTTTGCACTTACACTTTTCGAAAAAATAGTTGAATCTTTAATCCAGCTTAAATTAAAATTTTTTAGAAAATACACTTTGTCTTCTTCCTTCTTGCATTTTTCACAAAGTTCTACCGTTCCGAGACTATCAATCCATTGCGAATACACTTCATTCAATTGTGTTTTGTCCTGAACATTCTCCAGTTCGTCCATCTTTTGAAAAAGCTGCTGATCCCAATTGAAATTTCCTCTGGCAACATGAGGATGGTAATATTTCAAAAATCCCCATACTTTACATAAAGACTCTAACTTTTGAGTTTCGGTAATGGTTTGGGCTGAGAAACTGATGCATAAAAATAAGAGGATAAAAAAGGAAATGCTTCTCATTAATGGTTATTGCTTATAAACATATCCAAAGATAAAGCAAACTCTGATAATATGTTCAAGCAAATAATGGTGTTTTTTATTGGAAACTCTTCAAAATGTTTCTTTTTAATCTGTGTTATCTACTCAATCTGAAAGCTTTTAAATTGGAAAACCGACTTATAGTTATCATAATATTATTAATTAAAATTAAGCCAAGGCTAAAATTAAATTTCCCTAACTTTGTTTGCTAATACAGACTTTTCAATGCAGAATAAGCTAAAAATCATTAATGATCCGGTTCACGGGTTTATCAAAATCCCTTATGAAATTTTATTTGATGTGATTGAGCATCCCTATTTTCAAAGGTTGAGAAGGATTTCCCAGACAGGACTTTTGAATCTGATATTTCCGGGAGCTACTCACACAAGATTTCATCACGCATTAGGAGCGATGCATCTGATGTTTACGGCTTTGGAAACTTTAAAGCTGAAAGGCGTTGATATTTCGAAAGAAGAAGAAAAAGGAGCTATGTTGGCCATTTTGATGCATGATATTGGTCATGGTCCGTTTTCCCATGCATTGGAAAGTATGTTGATGGATGATTGGCATCATGAAAATTTGTCCCTACTTCTAATGAACAGATTAAATGAAATATTTGAAGGTCAATTATCGACTGCTATTGAAATGTTTCAAGGGAAATACCATAGAAAATTTTTTAACCAGCTTATTTCATCTCAATTAGATGTTGACAGACTTGATTACCTGAAAAGAGACAGTTTCTTTACAGGAGTTTCAGAAGGCAATATCAATACGCAGAGAATCATATCCATGATGAATGTCTGCGAAGAAGGAGAACTGGTGATTGACGCCAAAGGGATTTATTCCATTGAAAACTTTTTGACAGCCAGAATGTTCATGTATTGGCAGGTCTATTATCATAAAACTTCAGCATTAGCGGAATTCCTTTTGGTCAAGATTTTGGAAAGAGCTAAGTATCTGGTTTCTCAGGGAGTGGATCTTCCTGCTACGGAAAATTTAAAATATTTCTTATACCGCGGAAAAAGTGTGGCAACAGACGAAGATGTGGAACGATTTACACAAATGGATGATAACGATGTGATTCAGGCCATGAAATTGTGGCAGAATTCCGATGATTTTATC
>NZ_BAAFHL010000051.1:0-17431 GCF_042849955.1 Chryseobacterium barbadense | reverse complement strand
CAAACTGAAACGGGTGGAATCATGATTTCTCCTATTCCTTTCATTACTCCTACAAAGCCCACCTATGCCACCCTCCCTTTACCAGGAATCCAGCCTGTTTTGATGGATGATAAACGCAATGAAATTACAGGAAACCAGGTTACAGGAAATCTTTGTATCCGCTTTCCATGGCCGGGAATTGCCAGAACGATCTGGGGCGATCATCAGAGATACAAGGAAACCTATTTTACGGCTTTTCCCGGGAAATATTTCACAGGTGATGGCGCATTAAGAGACGAAGTTGGATATTACAGGATTACCGGCCGTGTGGATGATGTCATCATTGTTTCCGGACATAATTTAGGAACAGCTCCTATAGAAGACAGTATTAACGAACATCCGGCTGTTGCGGAATCCGCCATTGTAGGCTATCCTCATGATATTAAAGGAAATGCGCTCTATGGATTCGTTATTTTGAAAGAATCTGGAGAAGGCCGCGATAAAGAAAATTTAAAAAAAGAAATCAATCAATTGATCTCAGATCAGATCGGGCCTATTGCCAAGCTAGATAAGATCCAGTTTGTATCCGGACTTCCAAAAACACGTTCCGGAAAAATCATGCGGAGGATTTTGAGAAAGATTGCCGAAGGGGATTTCAGTAATTTCGGAGACATCACAACTCTTTTGAATCCTGAAATTGTCGAAGAAATCAAAAACGAAAGGATCGACTAAACTTATGAAACGGGCTTAGCCCGTTTTTTATTTAAAACAAAGCTTAAAAACAATAAAAATCAAACAATAGTTAATTATAGATAATTTCGAATATTTACAATTATGTTATAGATAAAATAATTAATCAGTAAATTTATTATATATTTTTCAAAACAAAAGAAAATAATGATTATCTTTAAGTACAAATTTTAAAAACTATTGCTATGTCAAATATATTAGCTGGATTATTTGCACAACACAGCGATTACAAAAAGCTTGAAGCGGATTTAGAAAGCTCCGGATTCAGAAATTCAGATTACATTGTGTATATCGATGACAGCCATCATAACTCCCAGTACCTGGCGAGTGTGTCCGTAACAGATCAAAGCCAGACAGAAAATGCCCGCGACATTTTTAACCAGAATGCAGCATTAAAAACGTATTTATTTGAGAATATGGGTATCGATCAGGCCCATTATCATAATATCAGAAAATTTATTGATGCGAGAAGTAAAGCTGAAATTCATGACAGTCCTGATGTAAGAATAAAAGCGTCAAGCAACGGAATTGATTCTGAGGTAAAATTCTAAACGTAAAACTAAATTCTAATAACCGAAATCCGTAGATGGCTCTACGGATTTTTTATGGTTTGAAAAATGGAAAAAATTTCGTATTTTCGTCTGATATAGGCTTTTTACACAAATGAGTTATAACTTAGAACAAGAAAATAAAGAAATACTTACAAGATATAAGGACCTGATTTCTAACACGTACAGAAGTCTTGATGAGGAGAATAATAAACTGATCCGAAAGGCATTTGATATTGCTTTGGATGCTCATAAAGACCAGAGAAGAAAAACAGGCGAGCCTTATATTTACCATCCTATTGCCGTTGCTAAAATTGTGGCGACGGAAATAGGTTTGGGGGCCACTTCTATTGCCTGTGCCTTATTGCATGATGTCATAGAAGATTCCGATTATACGTATGAAGATATCAAGAAGATTTTTGGAGAAAAAATAGCCAATATTGTAAACGGACTTACGAAGATCTCCATCATGAATCATCAGAACATTTCCGTACAGTCTGAAAATTACAGAAAACTGCTGTTAACATTATCTGAAGATTTCAGGGTCATCCTGATCAAAATTGCAGACCGGCTTCACAATATGCGTACGCTGGAAAGCATGGCTCCGGATAAACAGAAAAAAATTGCTTCCGAAACGGTTTATATCTATGCGCCGATGGCTCATCGCCTGGGGCTTTATAATATTAAATCTGAGCTTGAAGATTTATCTCTGAAGTATAACAATCCGGATGTTTACCATGAGATTACGGAAAAATTAGAGCTGGCTAAGGAAAACAGGGAAAGGTATATTGAAGAGTTTAAAAAGGAGGTTTCTGAAAGATTGAAGGAAGAAGGCTTGAACTTTACCATCAAAGGCCGTGCTAAAGCCATTTCTTCCATTTACAGGAAAATGCTGAAGCAGGGCGTTTCTTTTGAGGAAGTATTCGATAATTACGCCATCAGGATCATCTATAAATCGGATGCTAAAAATGAAAAATTCTTAGCCTGGAAAATCTACTCTATCGTTACGGATGTCTATCATAGTAATCCTTCCAGAATGCGTGACTGGATCACGCAGCCTCGTGCTACAGGATATGAAAGTCTGCATTTAACGGTTCTGGGACCGGATAAAAAATGGATTGAAGTTCAGATTCGTTCTGAGAGAATGGATGAAATTGCTGAAAAAGGTGTTGCCGCTCATTATAAATACAAAGAGGGATATAAACAAAGCTCCGAAGACCGGAATTTTGAAAAATGGGTTACGGAAATCCGTGAGGTCCTGGAACAACAGCAAAATTTATCTACCTCCGAGCTATTAGATAATATTAAGCTTAATTTATATTCCAAAGAAGTTTTTGTCTTTACTCCGAAAGGGGAAATTAAAATCCTGCCTACCAACGCCACTGCTCTGGATTTTGCCTTTTCCGTTCACTCAGACCTGGGAATGAAATGCTTAGGTGCAAAGATTAACGGAAAGCTGGTTCCGATCTCCTATGTCCTTCAGAACGGTGATCAGGTAGATATTCTTTCTTCCCAGAATCAGAAGCCGAAATCTGACTGGCTGGAATTCGTAGTGACTTCCAAAGCCAAATCGAAGATCAAAAGTTTCCTGAATTCACAGAAAAATCAATTGGTGGAAGAAGGAAAAGAGATTCTTCAGAGAAAGCTGCGACACGCCAAGATCAATTTTAATGATGAGGAAGTCAATAAGCTACAAAAGTTTTTCAATCTGAAAACTTCCCAAGATTTGTTCCTCAAATTCCAAAGTAATGAGCTGGATGCAAGCAGCCTTAGAAAGTATATAGAAAGTAAAAATGTCTTCAACAATTTACTTTCCAGGTTCAGAAAGTCTCCGACCAGAAACCAGGAGTTTGCAGAGCCGAAGGAAACCAATCTTGATATGATTGTCTTCGGAAAAGATGAGGAAAAGCTCAACTACAGCTATGCTAAATGTTGTACGGTAATTCCGGGAGATAAAATATTCGGTTTCATTACCATTTCAGATGGAATCAAAGTTCATAATGATAATTGCCCTAATGCAATCAATCTGAGAGCACAGTATGACTATCGTGTCATTCCTGCGAAATGGGTAAATGCCGAAAGCTTTAAAAACAGAGTAAAAATTGAGATCGAAGGGCTTGACAGAATGGGGATGATCAATGATATTACTGCGGTGATCAGTAATTCGATGGGGATGGATATGAAGAGTATGTCTATTGAATCCAACGACGGAATATTTACCGGAAATATTACCCTTGAGGTAAAAAATAAAGTCCAGCTCGAAGAATCATTTAAGAAACTTAAAACTATTAACGGCGTCTCAAGAGTAAGACGATTATAATTTAAAGAATGAATTTAACCCTTTACTTTAAAAAATTTTTCAAAAGTAATCAATCATCGGGAATACTGCTTATTTTTTGCGTATTGGTATCACTGCTCATTGCCAATTCCAGTTTTTCCGAGAGCTTCCAGGAGTTTTTGGATAAGGAAGTCGGGGTACATCTTTTTCATCTTACCTATCCGGTGAGCATATGGATCAATGATGGCTTGATGGCTATTTTTTTCCTTTTGGTGGGGCTAGAGATTAAGCGTGAACTCGTAGAGGGGGAACTTTCGTCTTTCAAAAATGCTTCACTCCCCATCGTTGCGGCAATAGGCGGAATGCTTGTTCCTGCTGCTATTTTCAGTATTTTCAATATTGGAACACAATATAGCAGCGGCTGGGGAATTCCTATGGCTACGGATATAGCCTTTTCGTTGGCTATTGTTTCCATGCTGGGAAATAGAGTCCCAAATTCCATTAAAATTTTTCTGGCAGCCTTAGCCATCGTAGATGATCTGGGAGCCATTCTGGTAATTGCCATTTTTTATACGGAACAGATACATTGGACTTATCTTTTCTTATCTGTCGGCGTTTCCGTCCTGTTATTCCTTTTGAATTTCCTAAAAGTCACCCGAATTATTTTTTATATCATTCCCGGCTTATTTTTATGGTATTTCCTTCATCATTCGGGAATTCATGCCACTATTGCAGGGGTTATACTGGCTTTTTCCATTCCAACGAATGTATCTGATGTGGAAATTTCCCCTTTAGAAAAGCTGGAACATCAATTGCACTTCCCTGTAAGCTTTCTGATCATGCCGATTTTTGCTTTGGTGAATACCAATATTACTTTCAGTAATGAAATGCTAGGAGGATTAACCAATACTTTAGGTATTGGGATTATAGGCGGACTGGTTATCGGAAAACTGCTTGGAATCAATTTATTCTCGTTGATTGCCATTAAATCTAAACTCAGCTCTCTTCCTCATGGAAGTTCGTGGGCTCAAATGGTGGGAGTCGGTTTTTTGGCCGGTATAGGATTTACCATGTCTATTTTTATTGCCCTGCTTTCTTTTAAGGATGAAATTCCGATTCAGGATGAAGCTAAATTTGCCATTTTGGTTGCCTCTTTTTTATCTGCTGTTCTGGGGTTTATCATTTTAAAGATAAGCTCTACAAAAGATGTAGAAGAGAACGAAGAAGAATATGCTTAGTTTTTGACAACGCTCCAACTTCCTTTCATATTACCTTTTATCCACGTTCCGGATTTAGATTCTAAACTTCCATAAACTATAAATCCTGAAGCAGATCCCGTATTGGTATAAATAGCTCCGCTTCCTCCTCCGAGTAAAGAAATGTAGAATGTTTCCTGAAAGCTTCCGGAGGTTCTGATCACTTCTATAGAGCCGCTTTTATTTACATTCATCGTTAAGGTTCCGTTTTCATCTCCTGTATAGCTTCCCTGCCATTTTCCCATATAGGGGGTGGTATAGTTCTCCTCTTCCCTGTCACGATCAATTTCGTCAATAATATGGCTACATGAAGTAAGGCCAATAAGTAAAACAAATGCTAAGTACTTAAATGGTTTGATCATTTTATAATTATTGTTAAAGTTTTCTATTATGCTCCTCATCAACATCCAAATTAGGTTCGGTAATTTCAGCGTGGTAATGGGAAGCTTCTTTTTTAAGCTCATCAGACAGCAACTTTTCAATTCTCAGCTTTCTTATCGCCATATTCAGCTCACTGCCGAATAGCAATAAATATACGTTTACATTCACCCAAACCATCAGCAGAATCATACTTCCAATGGATCCGTATAAAACATTATACCTTGCAATATCCTTCACATAGATAGCAAAAATATACGTAGTAAGGACAAACAAAACCGTAGTCAGAATAGCTCCCGGTACTGCCTGCCTGAATCTGGTAATTCTCACGGTTCCCAACCAGTAAAATAAAGCTAATAAAATAAAATAAAACACCGGAAAAGAAACAAATCCGATAATTTTAGATAAGTTGTTGACCAGCCAGGAAATATCATACGCAGGGGTAAAGAGCTTCATCACGACTTCCACATAATACACCCCGAAAAGGGCTAAAAACACGATGCTGATAAATCCAATGGTTATAAAAAACGAAAGAATAAATTCTTTGACGTCACTTAGTTTTTCATCCGTATTTTCATTGAAACCATTAATAAGTGAAAATGTTCCGTTGGTTGCGAACACCAAAGCCAAGATGATTGTCAGATTACTGATTCCTTTCATATTCGGGACAATACTTTTTTCAATATAATCCCGCACATCGGTTTCCATGTTCGAAGGAAAAACATTATGAATTAATACCTCGAAAATATAAAACTGCAGTTTATCATAATGAGGCATATAGGGCAATACAGATAATAAGAAAAGCAAAAACGGAAACAAACTGATGGTAAAACTCCACGAAATTGCCGCTGCTTTCCTACCAATCTGGCCCTTAAAGATCCCAGAAATATAGATCTGGAACATCTGCCAAAGCGATATTCCCAAAACAGGAATATGTATATCATCAAAGAAATCCTGAATTTTCAGGATAAATTTCGGAACTTTTATACCCATCTACTGATCTATAGGAGTTAAAAAACATGATGAAAATATGAAAAAAATCTAATTTATGAATATCTTTGAGCTCTTTTTATTGAAAACAAATGCGAATCAGCTTACTTTGTATCGGCAAAACAGACGATAAAGAGATTACATCTCTCATTAATTATTACCTTAATCGTTTGCCAAAGCACTGGAATTTTGAAATCACCGAAATTCCGGACGTCAAAAATGCAAAGAATTTTTCTCCGGATCTTCTTAAAAAGGAAGAATCCAAACTATTCATGAATCACATCGATAAGAATGATCTTGTCGTGATCCTGGATGAGAAGGGAAAACAATTCACCAGTAGAGAATTCTCACAGAAAATAGACGCATGGATGAATTCTTCCGTAAAAAAAGTCCACCTACTAATCGGAGGGGCATATGGATTTTCCGAAGAGATCTACAGCAGAGCTAACGAAAAAATGTCGTTATCAAAAATGACGTTCACTCATCAGATGATCAGACTATTTATTGTGGAGCAACTGTATCGCGCAGATCAGATCTTACAAGGAAAGCCGTATCATAATGATTAATATCCATAATAATTCCGGGGGCTCGGCAAGTAATGCCGCGCCCCCCGCAATATTATGTTTGTCCCCACCATTATTTTTTTACAGGACACTTCGTATAATATTCTGCTAACAAAGCTTTCTCATACCCTAAGCTTACCGCTTTATCCAAACTGGTACAAGCTTCTTTCGGTTTTTGAGTATCAAATAAAATCATCGCTTTAGTCACATAGGATTGTGCGAATTTAGCATCAATCGAAATTGCCTTATTAATATCTGTAAGTGCTTCCTTAGGTTTTTTCATTTTCAGATAAAGATCTGCTCTTCCGTTGTATAATAAAGACTCTGGCTTTTCAGAGATAAGCTGATTATAATCTTTTAAAGCACCTTCCAGATCGCCATTGTTCTTTTTCAGATTGGCCAAACCTGTTCTTGCGAATAAATTTTCCGGTGCGAAGCTTAAAATCTGGTTGAATTCTTTAGCGGCCAGATCTTTTTTACCCTGACTGTCATAAATTTTAGCACGGGTCAAATACATATCTACATTTTCAGGCTCTATCTGCAATCCCTTATCAATATATTCCAATGCTTTTGCTTTTCTTCCTCTCTGGCTGTGCAGAGAAGCTAAATTAGCATAAACAGAAGCTGACATGGGATTGGATTTCAATGCTGAGTCATAAGACTTAAAAGCTAATTCAGTTTTCCCTAATCTCCGTTGAGAGGTTCCTAAATTGTTGTAATATTCAGACTGGAATTTTTGAATCTGCTCTTTATCTGCTAATTTGGCATACTGCTCTTCAGCACATTTGTAATCTGCCTTTTTGAAACATTCTTCGGCAGTTTTGGCGGTCTGTGCATAAAAATGTAATGAAGTAAAAGCAAATGTTACAAGTAATAAATGTTTTTTCATGAGAATATCTTTTGTTTATTGATGACTTTTTTGGCGAGTGTGGCAAACAACCCTCCCAATAAAAATCCAACAAACGCCCCCATCAAAATATCTATCGGGAAATGCACACCTAAATATATCCGGCTGTAGGAAACCACTACTGCCCATACAAATATAACATAAGGAAACCAATTAAGTTTATTTTTGAGCAAAATACTTAAATAAGCTGCCAAAAAAAATGTATTAGATGCATGGGCGGAATAAAACCCGAAAGATCCGCCGCATTTTACAATTCGCATATGACCGGCCAATTCAGGATCGTGACAAGGTCTTAGTCTCGCGACTCCGTATTTAAAAACACCAGCAAGCTGATCTGAAATGGTGACTCCGATGGCTATGAAAAGAAGAATATAGATCAAAGATCTTAATTGATAGTTTTTGTAAAGAAAATAAAGAAATATGATGTATAAAGGAATCCACAGCCAGGTACTTGAAATCAGCAACCAAAACTGATCAAAAGCTGTATCTCCCAAATTATTGAGAAATAGAAAGACTTTTTTATCCTCCTGAATAATTTCCTCCATGAATTATCGGCTTACAGGTCCTTCATAAGTTTCATCTTCCGATGGCTTCGGTTTTATAGGCTCAGAAGACGGTTCTGTAAGGATATCTTTTTCAATATCTTTCATAGGATTAAAATCTTTTGCGGCATCTTTCACCTTCTCTATTTCACGTTTGATCTCGGAAACAGGATTATCTGTTTCTTTCATGATCTCTGTTTTAATATCTTCCACAGCACCACGCATTTTCCTTACACCTGCCCCTAAGTCACGTGCTATCTGGGGAAGTTTATCCGGGCCGAATAATACAACGATTGCCACGGCAATCAATGCCATTTCTCCAAAGCTTAATTCCATGCTGTAAAATTACGAAAGATTAAACATATATAATACAGCTGTATTATACGATATTTCAATTTTAAATAAATTTTAAGATTTATGGCCAAAAAACTCCGGGAGTTTTGCTTTGTTTACACATTGTTTTAATACAAAATATATTGAAAGTTCACTAATAATTAATTCTATCATAAGAGAATTATATTTGATTTTTGCATAATTTTAAAACGAATTAAATCCTTTTAACCCATAAACATTCTTTCCAGATTATATTAAGGAACCGGGGAAGCAATATATTGCTTCCCCGGTTTATGTTATTCAAGACTCTCTTTTTTACCCTCTTTTTTCTTAAAATTTATATATGTGACAACAACACTTATTGCCATTAATATAAACGCCAGAAAGAACGGTGCTCCCGAGAATTCAAACGGTGCTTCATCGTGAGTAAAGTAATAGAACAAGTTAGTCATCATAGGTGGTCCTATAATAGACGTGGCACTCATTAAGCTCGTTAAAGCGCCTTGCAATTCTCCTTGTTCATTAGAAGGAACACTCTTTGTGATGACAGACTGTAAAGCGGGTCCGCAGATTCCTCCTAAGCAATATGGGATAAGAAAAGCAAACATCATCCAGCCTTTGGTGGCAAATGCAAATAATAGCATTCCAATCGCATACAAAGCAAGTCCGTAATAAATACTCTTCTGCTCTCCCAGTCTTGGAGTTGTCCATCGTATTAAACCTCCCTGAACAACACCTACCAACAAACCAACTACCCCTAGAGAAATACCTACCATTTTCTCATCCCAACTGAATTTATACATAGTGAAAAAACTCCAGTTGCTCTGTACCGCATGTCCTGCAATATAAATTAAAATAAGGGCTACAATAAGACCCGAAATTTCAGGGTGTTTTCCCAAGAATTTGAACGAGCCGACAGGATTTGCCCGTTTCCAGTTGAATTCTCTCCTTTTGTTTTTATCTAAACTTTCAGGAAGTATGAAATATCCGTACAGGAAATTCAGCAGACACAAACCTGCGGCTGCATAAAAAGGAACCCTGGAACCGTAATGTCCTAAAAGCCCTCCCAAAACAGGACCGATAATGAATCCCAGTCCGAAAGCGGCCCCAATTAAACCAAAATTTTTAGCTCTGTCTTCATCAGTAGAAATATCAGCGATGTAGGCACTGGCTGTAGTAACGCTCGCGCCTGTAATTCCTGCAATAATTCTTCCTGCAAACAGCCACCATATGGTTGGAGAAAGCGCAAGAAAAATATAGTCTACGGCAAATCCAAACAAAGAAATAAGAATAATAGGTCTCCTTCCATATTTATCGCTTAGATTTCCCACTACCGGAGAAAATACGAATTGGGTGAAAGCATAGGCAAATCCAAGCCAGCCTCCATATTTTGCGGCTTCACTGATATCACTGTGAATTAATTCTTCGATCAGTTTAGGAACAACGGGAATGATGATTCCCCACCCTGTAATATCAATTAATAAAGTGATAAATATAAAGCCGATAGCCGCCTTTTTCTTTGAATTTTCCATAGTTGTGCAAAATTAATGAAATCTGAAAAATAATTGTTCTAAATAGCAACACATTAGAAAAATATATCCTCTTTCATTCTGAACTAAATAAATACTCAACAAAAAAGCCTTTCATTTTTTGAAAGGCTTTTACTTATTGTAGTTGATTCTTATTTTGAAGCAAGGGCTTCTTTATTGCTGGTAGATTTACCATGTACTTCCTCTTCTTTGCCTTTCTTAAGGAAGTCATAAGCAATTGCCGAAGCGATGAAAATAGATGAATACGTACCGAATCCGATACCGATCAGCATCGCAAACATAAATCCTCTTAGGTTGTCTCCACCGAAAATGAAGATCGCCAAAATAACAAGGATGGTAGTGAATGATGTGTTGAACGTTCTACCCAATGTACTTGAGATGGAATCATCAAATAATCCGGCTAGTGTAATAGATTTCTTCTCTCTCAAATATTCCCTAATCCTGTCGAAGATAATTACCGTATCGTTGATTGAGTATCCTAATACAGTAAGGATCGCAGCAATGAAATCCTGGTTGATCTCCATATTAAACGGCATATATTTGTGAAGCAATGAATACGCTCCTAAAACAATAACCGCATCGTGGAATAATGCTGCAACAGCACCAAGAGAGAACTGCCATTTTCTAAATCTCACCAAGATATAGATGAAGATAATTCCTAATGCTCCCACTACAGCAAATACACCGTGAGTTTTGATATCATCCGCAACAGTTGGTCCTACTTTTTCAGAAGAAATGATTCCTGCATGGTCTTTATCAGCTGCTTTAAAATCCTTCAAGGTCATTCCGGCAGGCAAGTTTGATTTTAATCCTTCATATAGTTTCTGCTCAATCGTCTGATCAGCTTTTAACGATTCATCCTCGATAAGGTAATCGGTAGAGATCTTCAACTGCTTGTTGTTTCCAAAAGTTTTAGCTTCTACAGATGAATTTTTACCGTCTTCTGTTTTGAATAGCTTTACTAAATTTTCTTCAACATCATTCGCATTGACTTCTTTATCAAATCTTACCACATAGTTTCTACCTCCTGTGAAGTCGATACCATATTTAAATCCGTGAGTAAAGATAGATCCGATACAGATGGCTGTTAAAATAGCAGAAATGATATAAGCATATTTTCTTTTTCCGATGAAATCGATCCATGTATTTCTGAATAAGTTCTTCGTTGGAGGCGTCCAAACAGAAAGACCTTTCCCTTTGTTCAATCTGCTGAAGATCATTACTCTTGAAAGTAATACAGACGTAAATAAAGTCATCGCAATACCAATCATTAAGGTCAATGCGAAACCTTTGATGGGTCCTGTTCCGAAGAAGAACAATACTACTGCCGTAAGGAAAGTGGTACTGTGACCATCAATAATTGCATTTAAAGCATGCTTAAAACCATCTTTATAGGCTTCCAGGATACCTTTTCCTGCAAATAATTCTTCTTTGGTTCTTTCATAGATGATAACGTTCGTATCTACGGCAACTGCCATCGTAAGAACTATACCAGCGATACCAGGAAGCGTAAGGGTGAAATCCCCTGAATCCATGATACCGAAAATATAGAATAAGTTGATAATCATTGCAATTACTGCATAAACTCCCGCACCACCGTAATAGAAAATGATATATACGATAATGATCAGGAATGCAATAATGAATGACATGAAACCTGCATCAATAGACTCCTGTCCTAAAGACGGACCTACCTGAGTAGCCTGAACTACTTTAGCACCTGCAGGAAGTTTACCCGCTCCAAGAACGTCTACCAATTCCTTAGCTTCGTCCTGAGAGAAATTTCCTGAGATCTGAGTTCTTCCGTTAGGAATAGCGTTTACAACATTTGGTGCCGTATATACTCTGTTATCAAGCGTTACCGCTACAGGTTTTCCAACGTTTTTCTCTGTTAACGTTTTCCATTCTTTCGCCCCTTTAGAGTCCATCTGCATGTCTACCACTACTCTTCCCAGCTCATCATAGCTGATATTCGCAGTTTCAACAGCACCGTCTACCGGAGCTTTTTGGTTAATGTTCCCTCTTACAGCGTACAATACCAGACTTTCAGCATCTGAAGCTTCCGGCTTGTACCCCCACATGAATTGGGTATATTTAATGTTTGCAGGACGTAAAGACTGAGCTACTTTGCTGTTTAATATTTTGTTAACAACAGCAGTATCAGATAATTTTACGCTTCCTACAGAACTTGGATTAGCAGATTTTCCACCCTGCATAAGGTTCATGAAGTTGACATTTTTAGCAACTCCCATTGAATCTCCTTTTACAGCTACCATAGTTGTTAACGTCTGGAAATAAGGTGCAACTTCAGGAATTTGCTGTACTTCCCAGAATTGAAGCTTAGCAGAAGTCTGAAGCATTTTCTTTACCTTGTCGATGTCCTTCATTCCTGGCATTTCCACAGAAATTCTTGCGGTTCCCGGAACTCTCTGAACATTCGGCTGAATAGCTCCCAGCTTGTCAATCCTTGTCCTGATTACCTCAAAAGCAGTACCTACAGAAAGATCAATTCTTCTTTTAACGATGCTTTTTACCTGCTCGTCAGTAGTGTTATATTTGATCTCAGTAAGGTTGGTATTTCCGAAAATTTCCGGATCTGCAAGTTTTAGATTGGTTCCTTTTGCTTTATTTACAGCATCAAACTGATCGAAGAAATTATCAATATAAGATCTTGTAGAATTCTTCTGAACTTCATCGGTTTTGTTTAAAGCTTCAATAAGAACAGGGTTGGTAGAATAATTGGTTAAATCATTCACCAAATCTCTCTGATTGATTTCCAAAAGAACATTGATCCCGCCTTTAAGGTCAAGACCAAGCTTCATTTCTTTGTCTTTAGCTTTCGTGTAATAAAGTTTTGTGAACCCCAGGTTCAGAGTATCTTTAGAAAGCCTTGCAATTTCTTTCTGATACTTCTCCGGATTGTCTCCTGCTACAGCAGTCGCCTGCTTTTCAATTTTGCTGGCGTACCAGGTCGGTAATAGCTCATTTAAGCAAATTAACCCTAATACAATAGCAACAATTGTAATAAGTCCTTTTCCTTGCATTTTGTTATAACTACGTTAAATTAAGTCGGCAAATATAATGATTTCTTTCTATTTTATGAATTTTTTAACACCAGAAATCGTTTATTTTCAGGTATATCGGTTTTTTATCATTCATTTCATATTTTTCAATTTTCATCATATATTTTTATCATTTTATCAACCTTGGGTTGGTACGAAATTTTCATTGATCAAACAACACCCTAATTATCACATTATTATGAAAAAACTACTTTTTACCGCAGGTATTTTTTCTTCCTTAATCCTTAATACTCAAAGCATTATTTTGGAAGATTTTGCGAGTGGACTTACCAGTCCAGTAGAAATTACCAACGCTAACGACAATCGTCTGTTTGTTGTACAACAAAATGGAATTATTAAAATTATCCAACCGAACGGAAGCATTAATCCGACTAATTTCCTGAATATAAGCGCTAAGATTGTTTATGGTGGAGAAAGAGGACTTCTGGGATTGGCTTTTCATCCTCAATATGCTACCAATGGTTATTTTTTCGTCTATTATAACAATACAGCCGGAAATATTATTGTAGCCAGGTACTCAGTGAGCGCTACCGATCCTAATGTAGCTGATCCTGCCTCTGAAAAAATTTTACTGAACATTCCAAAACCTTTTACCAATCACAACGGAGGAAGCATTCATTTTGCTCCGGATGGCAATTTATGGGTTATTACCGGGGATGGTGGTGATGCCGGTGACCCAAACAACAATGCTCAAAACAAAAATTCCTTATTGGGAAAAATGTTACGCATTGACGTTAATTCAACCGCTGCCTATAATATTCCTGCAGGCAATCCTTTTGTAGGAGTGGATGGCGCAGATGAAATATGGGCATATGGATTAAGAAATGCCTGGAAATTCTCATTTGATCTCACTACCGGAAATGCCTTAATTGCCGATGTTGGACAAAACGAGATTGAAGAAATCAACAGAATGCCTTTAACACAAGCAGGAATCAACTACGGATGGCGCTGCTATGAAGGGAATGATCCTTACAACACAACAGGATGTGCAAGCTCAACGACAATGACCTTTCCTGTTGCCGTCTATGATCATACCGGCGGAAAATGTTCTATAACCGGAGGCTACGTATACAGAGGAATGCTTTATCCCGCTTTACAAGGAAAATATTTCTTTGCCGATTATTGTTCCACCCAAATTGGAATGTTGAATGCTGATAATTCCATCACCTGGACTACAGCATTTTCAGGGAATAACTTTTCAACTTTCGGCGAAGATTATCAGAAAGAGCTGTATGTGGCAGCATTGAATAGTGGAAAAATCTTCAAAGTAAAAACCAACTCCACCCTGGGTACTCTGGAAAACGGTCTTAAGCCGTTCAGAATATACCCTAATCCTGCCTCTGAAATGATTTTTATTGACGGCTTTACCGATACTAATACAAAAGTGGATCTTATAGGTACAGACGGAAGAATGGTGATGGAAGATGCAAAGATCAATGAAGATAACAGCCTCAATATTTCCTGGATTCCCGCCGGAGTTTATTATATTATTGTCAAATCCGGAGATTTGAAATCTTATAGTCAGAAACTGATTATTGAGTAAGATGAATATTTTGGGTTTGGGGGGGGGGGGGGGGGGGCGCCGCCCCCCCCCCCAAAACTTTTCCTCCTCTCCTCGCCTGTTTTCTAAGTAATTTTCTTATTTTTCATCCTCTAAAACTTAATAATTTCCTTTGAAAGCAAAAAAATTCTACCAGCAACTCTATTTCCAGGTAATCATAGCCATAATTGCAGGAATCTTATTAGGCAGATTCTATCCTGAATTAGGAGAAAAAATGAAACCATTGGGTGATGGTTTTATCAAACTGGTAAAAATGATTATTGCACCGGTAATTTTCATCACACTTACGTTGGGAATTGCTCATATGACAGATCTTAAAAAAGTGGGAAGAATTGCGATAAAGGCAATGATATACTTTTTTACTTTTTCTACCTTGGCTTTGATTATCGGTTTAGTGGTTGGAAACATCCTTCAACCCGGAGCAGGATTGAATATTGATCCCGCTACGCTTTCCGGAGATGTATCTCAATATCAGCAAAAAGCGCATGAATCTACACTTACCGGATTCATTATGAATATCATCCCTGAGACTTTATTCAGTCCATTAGTTGGCGAAAATATTCTGCAAGTGTTGCTTGTTGCTATTTTGATGGGTGTTGCGCTGGTATTAACAAAAGAAAAAAGTCATAAGGTTACGGAGTTTTTACAGGATCTTTCTACGCCGGTCTTTAAAATCGTCCATATGCTAATGAAGCTGGCTCCTATTGGTGCTTTTGGAGCTATGGCTTTCACGATCGGGAAATATGGGCTTCATTCCGTTTTAAATCTGATATTTCTGGTCGGGACTTTTTATATCACTTCAATCTTGTTTATCGTTCTGATTTTAGGAGCTGTAGCATGGTATAACGGTTTCAATATCTTTAAACTGATGTATTATCTTAAAGAAGAGCTACTTTTGGTTTTAGGAACAAGTTCCTCAGAATCTGCTCTTCCCGGAATCATGGAAAAACTGGAAAAGGCAGGATGTTCCAGGGCTATTGTTGGGTTGGTGGTTCCCACTGGTTATTCTTTCAATTTGGATGGAACCAATATTTATATGACGCTAGCTTCGCTATTCATTGCTCAGGCTTTAAACATCCATCTCCCGATTGAAAAGCAGATCATGCTTCTTCTTGTGGCCATGATCAGCTCTAAAGGGGCGGCCGGAGTTACCGGAGCCGGATTTGTAACTTTAGCTGCAACATTAGCAGTTGTTCCTGAAATTCCGCTTGCAGGGATGACCTTAATTTTAGGGATTGATAAATTTATGAGCGAATGCAGAGCCCTTACCAATGTTATTGGCAATTCCGTAGCAACTGTGGTAGTGGCTAACTGGGAGAAGCAATTGGATAAACAGCAACTATATTACTGTCTGGATCATCCGAATGAAATTGAAAAGAAATTGGAAGTTTAAGTTATCACCGAACCATATTAAATTAAAACAATTTATATTAAAAGCATATGACCGATATTACTTTATACAAAGGCAAATTTTGCCTTTCCACAGATAAAACAAAACTCGATATAGATTCCATTCATCAGTTTTTGTCAACAAAAGCATATTGGGCTTTAAATATTCCTAAAGATAAGGTACAAACTTCTATTCAAAATTCTCTATGCTTTGGGGTTTATATCGATGAAAAGCAAATAGGCTTTGCAAAAATTATCTCTGATTTTTCTACGATTGCTTATTTGGGGGATGTTTATATTCTGGAAGAATATAGAGGAATCGGACTTTCCAAATGGTTAATCGAAACGATTATGGCTCATCCCGATCTGCAGGGGTTACGAAGATGGATTTTACTTACCGGCGATGCTCACGGACTTTACCGCCAGTTTGGCTGGACCGATATTGCAGAGCCATCTAAATGGATGGAGCTTTACAACAAAAATATTTACTCCCAATCATAATTGTTAAACCAGAATATTAAGGCTGGAAGGTTGTACCTTGACGTGAATAGGAGATTTTATTTTGTTGAATTCTCCGTCAAGGTGCCAGTTTTTGGTATTCACTTTAAATTCAATTTCAGAAACGGAAAGATAAGTGACATAATCATCATCTTTCAATTTTTTGGTAAACATCCTGTATGCAAAAAGTGGAGAATACGTCAAAGGAAACTTTTTCACCAGTACAACATCTACTTTCCCGTCACTCTTGCTTGCTTTAGGCGCAATATAAGCATTGTTACCAAACTGGCGTGTGTTGGCAATATTAAGCATTAAGTATTTGCCATTATACTTCTGATATGCTTCATCAAAAAATTTTACTTTAATAGGCTTATACTTGAAAAAAGTTTTGAGAGAAACTTTAATATAATTTTTGAAACCCCTGTCAGTTTTTTCAAATTCTTTAACCACTTTTCCATCAAAACCTGTCCCGGAAACATTAATAGAAAGTCTGCCATTCACAGTAAACGTATCTATTTTTCTGAAATTCCCAATCTTAATTTTAGCCAATAGCTCATCCAGATTTTTGCTGAATTGGGTCTCATTGGAAAATCCGTTCCCGGAACCAGCCGGAAAAATCCCTAACACTTTGTTGGTATTGATCAAATTTCTGGCTACGGTGGAAATAGTTCCATCACCTCCAATAGCCACAAAAACCTCTGCTTTATCAAAGTTTTCTTGAATAAATGCATCAGTTCCCTCAATAGAATCAGAAATATAATATTGTGGACTATTACCTTTTTTCTTAAGCTCATTAAGAAAAGGCTGATAATTCTTTTTTGATGAA
>NZ_BAAFHL010000050.1:0-17663 GCF_042849955.1 Chryseobacterium barbadense | reverse complement strand
AAAGTAAGAGTCATCCAAAACAAAAGTCCAATTCCAGGTTCAATAATTCCCATATCTGTAAATTCTTTTTTTAAATGTTATTTATGGATCATTTTAAAATTCTTAGCAGCAGCCAACCGCTTCACTGCTAAGAATATTTTTTTGAGGATAATTACTTGATGAAAGCACCAAAGATGATCGCGATAAGACCAGCACCTTCAATAAGACCAGCAGCAATAAGCATTGCTCCTTGAATCTTACCAGCTTGTTCCGGTTGTCTAGCGATAGCATCCATTGCATGTCCACCGATTTTACCGATACCAAGACCTACTCCTAGTACTGCTAAACCGATACCTACGTAAATTAATCCTGCTCCAGTTGATAAATCCATAATAAATAAATTATATTAGTTAAAAATTATTTTAAATTTTGTTTTTCCATTTTATTAGTGAGCATGCTCTTCGTGACCATGTTCATGATCGTGATCCGCTACTGCGATACCAATAAATAATGCTGATAATACTGTAAAGATGTAAGCCTGCAGTGCTGCCACTAATAACTCCAATACAGATACAAATAATGCTAACGGTACAGAGGCAAATCCTAAGAATGGAGACTTGAAGATGAAGATCAATGAAATAATCGCCAAGATCATAATGTGTCCCGCTGTTACGTTAGCGAAAAGTCGCATCATCAATGCAAAAGGCTTTGTAAAGATCCCGATAATTTCAATTGGAACCATGATCGGGTACAACAAGATCGGAACCGGCGGCATGAAAATATGCTTCCAATAGTCTTTATTAGCACTGAATAAGGTAATCAATAACGTAATGATTGCTAAAACAGCCGTGATTGCAATATTACCCGTAAGGTTAGCTCCACCCGGGAAGAAAGGAATTAACCCGAATAGGTTATTAAACCAAATAAAGAAAAATGCGGTTAATAAATAAGGCATATATCTTTTATATTTGATAGAACCTATATTAGGAATAGCCACTTCATCTCTGATGAATACAATTATCGGTTCCATTACTTTACCAATTCCTTTTGGAAGCTGAGACTTCTTATAAGTTCTCGCCATTCCCATGAACACTATTGCCATAAAAATTACCGACAGAAACATGGAAGCAGCATTTTTAGTTATAGAAAGATCAAAGAATACTTCGTTTGATTTTTGCTTTCCGCTAATGATCGAGAAGAGAGTTGCTTTTTCAATACCTTTAGTAGAAACTACCTGTCCATGCTCCATAGTATAACCGTCGTGTTCATGACCATGCGCTATACTATTGGAAAGGAATGTGTGCCATCCTTCCTGGTCTTTGATAATTACAGGCAACGGGATAGAAACATGATGTTCTTCACCTTGATCATCTTTTGTAGTCCATAAATGCCATTCATTTGAATCACCGATGTGTTCCATGATCATCTTGGTCGCATTGAAGCCTTCCTCTGCTTCTTTATGCTCTACTTTTTCAGCTGACTTCTCACCTTCAGATTCGTGCTGTGCCGTAGCAAAACTACTGATGAACACCAATAAAAATGCGAAAAATAATGAAGAAATTTTTCTGTTCATATCTCTTTTTTAATCGTGTGCAAATATATCGATTTTATTAAACTTTACCAATATTAAAAATTGATTTTTATCATCAAAAAAATTAAGATTTATTAATGAGTTTTATTACGGGGAAATATATAAAAAATGATGCTACAATAAAGCAGATAACAATAAAAAGAAAATTCTCTTTTGTTTTATCTAGTATTATCAATGAAATAACTAACCATACAATATCTTTAGAAATATTCACAGTAAGAAATTTCATTCCAGCATCCGGCTTATTATATAAATACCTTTTAAATATTACAAACACCATAACATTAAAAAATGTTACTAATAATACAACAATGAAATTATCCCAATAATTCATTTTGCAAAAATAGAATTATAATCTGAAACAAAAATCTCAATCCTGTGTATTATCATATATTATTTAAATTCCTTATTTTTGCAAACTATAATTTATAAATATGTTTAATAGTTTACAGGATAAATTAGACAAAGCACTTCATAATATTTCCGGAAGAGGAAAGATTACAGAAATCAATGTAGCAGAAACCGTAAAGGAAATCCGTAGAGCATTGGTAGATGCCGACGTTAACTATAAAGTAGCCAAAGACCTTACAAAAAGGGTTCAGGATAAGGCGTTGGGACAAAATGTTCTTACTTCACTTACCCCAGGACAATTAATGACAAAGATTGTTCACGATGAATTGGTAGATTTAATGGGAGGTTCCCAAGAAGGCATCAATCTTTCCGGAAAGCCGTCTGTGATTCTTATCGCGGGTCTGCAGGGTTCGGGTAAGACCACGTTCTCAGGAAAGCTTGCTAATTATTTAAAAACTAAAAGAAATAAAAAGCCTCTTTTGGTAGCTTGTGACGTATACCGTCCTGCTGCTATCGATCAGCTGAAAGTTTTAGGTGGGCAAATTGGGGTTCCGGTCTTCACGGAAGAAGGTTCTACCAATCCTTCTACTATTGCTGAAAATGCCATCAATTTTGCAAAATCCAACGGTCACGATGTAGTAATTGTGGATACCGCAGGTCGTTTGGCGATTGATGAGCAAATGATGAATGAAATCAAATCGGTTCATTATTTCATTAAGCCGAACGAAACGCTATTCGTTGTGGACTCCATGACGGGTCAGGATGCTGTAAACACAGCAAAAGCATTCAATGATGCTTTGAATTTTGATGGTGTTGTTCTAACAAAATTAGATGGTGATACACGAGGAGGAGCTGCTTTAACGATCCGTTCTGTGGTTGAAAAGCCTATTAAATTCATCTCTACGGGTGAAAAAATGGAAGCTTTGGATCTTTTCTACCCTGAAAGGATGGCGGACAGGATTCTAGGAATGGGAGACGTTGTTTCCTTAGTAGAAAGAGCACAGGAGCAATTTGATGAGGAGGAAGCGAAAAAACTTCATAAAAAGATTGCTAAAAATGAGTTTGGTTTTGATGATTTCTTAAAGCAGATCAACCAGATCAAGAAGATGGGTAATATGAAGGATTTGATGGGAATGATTCCGGGAGTTGGGAAAGCCATTAAAGATGTAGAGATCAGTGATGATGCCTTCAAACATATTGAAGCGATCATCTATTCTATGACTCCGGATGAAAGAAGAAGACCTTCTATTATCAATATGCAAAGAAAACAGAGAATTGCAAAAGGAGCCGGAAGAAAGATTGAAGATGTTAACCAGCTGATGAAGCAGTTCGATCAAATGGGTAAAATGATGAAGATGATGCAGGGCCCTCAGGGAAAACAGATGATGCAGATGATGAGCAAAATGCCGAATATGCCTGGAATGGGCGGAATGTTTGGAAAATAAAATATTCTGGAAATAGATAAAAAATCCGGGTCTTTCGACCCGGATTTTTATTTACACTGTTGAGCTTTTTATTTACCTCTCAAAAAATGATTCATTAATTATTTATTGAAAACATATTTAACACTGATCGTTACAGCTGATAAATCCAATCCGAATTTAGAGTTGGCGACACTTTTAGCACCATCGACATCTAATTTAGATGTACTGTATCCGAACTCACCGATAGAAGCTTCAATAGTCCAGTTTTTATTTAAAAAATAATCTAAGCCGGGCTTAATGTTAACCCCTGCAGAAGTGTAGTTGGCTTCGTCTGACAAAGGCAGATTAATTGGATGAGCCCCACTAACAGGGTTTGAAATATTGGAGGCAGATTCTTCTGTTTCCACTTTGCCAAACTCCATTGGGATTTCCAACTCGCCGAAGAAATACAGTTTATCTGACAAAGACCAGTATTTTCTTACAAACGGATTTATAACCAATGCCGAACGTCTTGTTTCACTTATTACAATTCCTGATGCTGAAGGACTATAAAAAGGCGTAACCGTTTTTGATTTTCTGTTAACATATCCTACGCCTGCTCCTGCAGCCAGATTATTCGAAACAAAAAAACCTGCAACGGGAAGAATGTTAATATTTTCTTCTTTTGCGTGTGTGTTTTTATTCTCTTTTTGAGAGTAACCAATCTGTCCTCCTATATAAACAGAGCCTTTTGTAATTTGTGCATAGGACAATCCTGCAAAAGTTGCCGATACAATAAGTAAAATTTTTCTCATATCCTGAATTCATTTAGTAAAAAAAAAGTCCTGGAATCTAATTCCAGGACTTTATAGATTTATAATGTTTCGTTAATTATTTAGCGAAAACATATTTAACACCGATAGTTACAGCTGATAAATTCAATCCGAATTTATAGTTGTTTACGCTTTTAGCACCATCAACATCTAATTTAGAAGTGTTGTATCCGAACTCTCCGATAGTAGCTTCGATAGTCCAGTTTTTGTTTAAGAAATAATCTAAACCTGGCTTAATGTTAACCCCTACTGAAGTGTAGTTTGCTTCGTCAGAACTAGAGTTAGTAACTGTAGTACTACCGTCAGTAATTACAGAAGAAGACTCACTTTGGAACTTCCCGAATTCCATTGGAACTTCTAATTGACCGAAGATATATAACTTATCACCTAAAGTCCAGTATTTTCTTACGAAAGGAGCTACTACAAAAGCAGACTGAGTGTCTTCACCTTTAGCAACGATGGTAGCAGAACCTACAACGTTAGTGCTAGTGGTAGAGAATTTGTCATTCACATATCCTACACCTGTACCGATAGCTAAGTTAGGAGCAACAAAATACCCTACAGTTGGAACTATTCTGAAGCTTTCTACTTTAGAATCATTATTATTGTTTTCCTCCTGAGAATATCCCAATTGTCCGGAAACATAAACAGTTCCTTTAGAAATTTGTGCGTTTGCTAAACCAAAAAGTGCAACTGCACTCGCTAATAATAACTTTTTCATTTTAAAAAATTTTAATACTTTCTGGGGGCAAATTTACACTGGTACCTTGTAATATTAAAATTTGTTAATGTGATTAATATCATTCACTATTTTTAGGATTTTTCAACAATAAATCCTATTAAATATAAAGTTTTGTTTTTTTCACAATATTTGAAATAAAAAAACTCCAATTTTTCAATTGGAGCTTCAAAAATATTTCTTTTTAATATCCTTTATTTCAGGTAAAAATTGTATCCGATATTCACAGCACCTACCGTCCAGCTTACTGAACCCCATCCGTATCCATAGTTACGTTTGTTTGTAATGCTTTGATATCCTAAATACAATTCACCGTTAGACATTTGGTACCCGAATTTAGGCTGAGCATAAAACCCGCCGTCTATATCACTGTGAGTAGAAATTGCATATCCCAAATCTAACCCTACAAAAATAGGAGCCCCGGAAAACTTATACTTTCCAGAAGCAGCTACAGGAATAAATCCGAAATCGTCAAAGTTATCTTCACCAAAAAAGTGCGAATAACCTGTTGCAACCCCAAGATCTAATCCTTTTGTGATATTCCACATATAAGCCCCATCGATCCCCAAAGTAAATGATGCAGCATCGCTTGCATCCGCTACAGGAACCCCGATATGACCTCCTAATTTAAAACCTTCCTGCGCCTGGGCTATACCTCCTAAAAGCGCAAAAGCACCTAGTAATAATAGTTTTTTCATTGTTATAATAGTTAAAATTGATGATGATCCAAATTTAATGATTTATTTTCTTATTATAACAAAAAAGGCCGCTTTAAAGCGGCCTTTTTTAATTTATGTTGAAGTATCTAGTTACTTCCGAATTTGAAACCAACACCCACTTGTGCAAAGCTATTGGTCATTTCTCCATCCCCGGAATCCTTAGCTAAGTTAGATACACCATAGTTATATCTTGCATCAAAGAACAATCCGTTTTCCAGAGCGTATTCAACACCTAAAAAAGGAGCTATATTTAAAGTATTGACCTGATCTTTAATATCTCTTTCATCATCTCCTTCCAGCTCAAATCCAGGCATACCTCCTAAACCTAAATCAAGAACAGTTTTTTGCTTTGCAGAAATGATAACTCCGAAACTTGCCCCTGCAGAAATTGAGAAATTCTCAGTAATAAAATATTTAGCTGAAACAGGAACTAATAAAGTACCCAAAGTAGTTTTTGATTGAAAATTAAAAAACGTTCCTTCATCTTCTTCATCCTCTACTCTTTCGTTAATTTTACCTCCAAGCGGTGAATATAAAACTTCCCCTTGAAGACCAAATTTATCACTGATCTTATATTCAACAAGGCCTCCTGCGTAAAATGTATGCATCGGATCTGTATTCTCAACATTTTCATTATCCTTAAATTTTAAAGTAGATAATGAATACCCTGCTTTAGCACCAAATCTTACTTCCTGTGCATTCATGTGAGCTCCGAACAGAGCAACTGTTCCAATTAATAATAGTTTTCTCATGATTATTAGTTAATATTATTTTGGCAGCAAATCTAATTATTTTTTCCAAATTAACAAACATTAACAAAAAATAATCACAAATTATAAACCTTATAGGCAATATTATCAAATCATCAATCGTTCCTTAACCTTTTTTCTTCATCATTATAAGCCAGAATAATTTTCTTCACTACAGGATGTCTCACCACATCCTCTTCCGTAAGATGCACAAAACCAATTTCTTTCACATCTTTCAAAATCCGCATCGCTTCTTTCAAACCGGATTGCTGTTTAGCCGGCAAATCCACCTGGCTCGGATCTCCTGTAATAATAAACTTAGCATTCATCCCCATTCTGGTAAGGAACATCTTCATTTGAGAATGGGTGGTATTCTGGGCTTCATCAAGAATTACAAAAGCTTCATCCAGCGTTCTCCCTCTCATAAAAGCTAAAGGAGCCACCTCAATCACTTTCTTTTCCATAAAGCCTTCCAGCTTTTCATGAGGAATCATATCACGAAGAGCGTCATACAATGGCTGTAAATAAGGGTCCAGCTTTTCTTTAAGGTCACCGGGTAAAAACCCTAAGCTCTCCCCTGCTTCCACAGCCGGCCTTGTCAGGATAATCCTTTTCACTTCCTTATCTCTTAAAGCTCTTGCGGCCAATGCAACACTCGTATACGTTTTCCCGGTTCCTGCAGGTCCTATCGCAAAAACCATGTCCTTTTTCTCCGTTTCTTTTACAAGTTTTTTAAGATTCGTGGTTTTCGCCTTGATCACCTTACCGTTTACTCCCTTTACAATAATATCCTGATCGAAGACCAATTGTTTTTCGTTCTCATCTTTGATATTGAGAATATTTTCAACGTCTTTTAACTCGATGGAATTATTTTTAGAAATAAAGCTTACAATATCATCCAGTTTCTGTTTCAGTATATCCAGAGCCTCCTGATTTCCCATTGCGAAGATAAAATGATCTCGTCCGGTAATTTTAAGAGTTGGAAAGCTTGATTTTATTAAGTTAAAATATTGGTTATTTACACCATAGAAGATTTTTGCATCTATCCCTTCTAAATCATATGTTATTTCAAACATGCAAATATTTTTTATTTCGATTTTTAAATTTAAAGTTTTTTTTCAAATTTATCTTAAATTGTTATCCACAATCTTTCGGGCTTTGTTTTATTTTTAAATAAATTTGCAATTCTATTATTCTACAGCTACAATGTCAATTATCACCCTTACTTCAGATTTCGGAAATTTAGATTACAGAGTTCCCGCTGTAAAAGGCAAAATTCTTTCCCTGAATCCTGAAGTGAATATTATTGATATTACTCACGATATTCAGGCTTATAATCTGATACAGACCTCCTATATTGTCAGAAATGCCTACAAACATTTTCCTAAAGGCAGTATTCATATCCTTTCTGTAGACAGCTTTTTTCATAAATCCAGGAAAAACATTCTGTATAAAGCAGACGGCTCCTATTTTCTGGCCGCAGATAACGGATTATTAAGCCTTATATTTTTTGATATTAAGCCTGAAGCCATCTATGAAATTACTTTAAACAACAGATTTGATGACGTGGTTAATTTCACTTCAACAGATGTTTTTGCGCCTGTAGCCGTCCATTTGGCCAACGGAGGGCTGCCCGAAGTGATCGGCAGAAAAATAAAATCTTCCAAACAGCTTCTCTTCCCGAAACCCGTTTACAATGAATCTGAAAAAATGATCATTGGTGAAGTCATGTACATTGACAATTTCGGAAATATAATTTCAAATATCAGCAAAGATTTTTATGAAAATATTGCCAAAGGGTTTGAAAATTTCACGATTAAATTCAGAAACCTGTCCCTTTCAAAGATATTTTCCAGCCACAGCGAAGTGGTTTCCGACTGGGAAAGAGAAACAGAATTTCACGGGCAGTCTGCCGCCATTTTCAATGACAGTCAGCTATTGGAACTTACCATCTATAAAGGGAGCAAAAAAAACGGGGCGAAAACTTTATTTGGCTTGAATGTGGGCGAGAATATTTACATCGAATTTTCCTAAGATTATATTTTTCATAAAAAAACCGATTTTTTTTATATATTTGTCAAAATCTAAAAAATAAAAATGGCAGAGTACAAATTATTGCTTCCTTCCATGGGAGAAGGGGTTATGGAAGCTACAATTATCACTTGGTTATTCAATGAGGGTGATACTGTTAAGGAAGATGATTCCGTAGTAGAGATTGCAACTGATAAAGTGGATTCGGATGTTCCGACACCAGTTTCGGGGAAAATCGTAAAAATCTTAAAACAGAAGGACGAGGTTGCAAAAGTTGGTGAAGCCATTGCTATTTTAGAAATTGAAGGAGAAGGAGGAAACACAGCTTCTGAAGAAGTAAAGGCCGAAATCCCTGCCACAACTCCGGATGCAGAAACATTAAAAACAATCGAACAGCCTCTTCAAGTAGCTGCTTCAACAGAATTTTCGGGAGATCTTTACTTATCTCCACTTGTAAAGTCAATCGCACAGCAGGAAAACATTTCTGAAGCTGAACTGAAGACCATCAAAGGAAGTGGTTTAGAGGGAAGAATTACCAAAGAAGATATTTTAGGATATGTTGCCAATAGAGGAAACCAGCCTCAGGCAACTCAGCAAGCAGCTCCTGTACAGGCAGTTTCTGCCCCACAACCGGTAGCAACGTCTGCTCCGGCCGCAACTATTTCTGCTGGCGCGGGTGATGAGATCATTCCAATGGACAGAATGAGAAAGATCATTGCTGAAAACATGGTAAAAGCAAAACAAATTGCCCCACACGTTACCTCATTCATCGAAACAGATGTTACCAATGTGGTAAAATGGAGAAATAAAAATAAAACGGCCTTCGAAAAAAGAGAAGGTGAAAAACTGACTTTCATGCCAATTTTCGTGAGAGCGGTTGTAAAAGCGATCCAGGATTTCCCAATGATCAATGTTTCCGTAAACGGCGACAATATCATCAAGAAGAAAAACATCAATATCGGTATGGCAACGGCTTTACCTGATGGGAACTTAATTGTTCCTGTAATCAAAAATGCAGACCAGCTGTCTCTTTCCGGTCTTGCCAAAGCCATCAATGACCTAGCTTACAGAGCCAGAAACAAAAAATTAAGACCTGAAGATACTCAGGGTGCTACTTATACGATTTCTAACGTAGGAAGTTTCGGAAACCTGATGGGAACCCCTATTATTCCTCAACCTCAGGTGGCTATCTTAGCGATCGGAGCTATCGTGAAAAAACCTGCGGTTCTTGAAACACCGGACGGCGATGTGATTGCGATCAGAAACTTAATGTTCATGTCTCACTCTTATGATCACAGAGTCGTAGACGGATCTTTAGGGGGAATGATGCTGAAGCATGTTCACGATTATCTTGAAAACTGGGATCTGAATACAGAAATATAAATAATGAGTAATCAATAATAATTGTCATGCTGAGCTTGTCGAAGCATCTCAAAATATAAACCTTCGGATTTCCGGAGGTTTTTTTATTACTGCAACGCGCACTCTGTCATTCCGCAGGAATCTAACTCGATAAAGATGCTTACAGTACGATAAACTTAAGGTAACCCCGATCTGTAAAATTAAATCTAAATTTATATTTAAGTTGAATTTTTGTCTCCTATATTATCAATATCAAAAATTTCACATCCTATTTATATTAAATATTTTCATTTTAATAAATAATAGCCTACATTTGAAGTATGTTCAAAATTTTGTTCCAAATCCGCAAAGGCCTCAAAAAATCTTTTGACAATATCCGAAATGAACGGCTGAAACATAATTTGCTTCAGGCCATCCCTTTTTGGATAGGTTCTGTGATTACCGGCTTTTTTGCGGTGATGTACGCCAAAATTTTTGCGTGGGGAGAAAAATTATTGAGTCTTATTCTTAACTGGCATGACTGGATGATCTTCATTATTGCTCCCGTTGGTTTTGTTGTTTCATGGTGGCTGGTTAAAGAATTTGCCCCTAATGCCAAAGGAAGCGGAATTCCGCAGGTAATGGCTGCGGTGGAATTGGCTAATCCTAAAGAGCATAAGTATATCAGAAGTTTCTTAAGTCTGAAAATTATTGTCTTTAAAATTCTATCCTCCGTTATTCTGGTGATTGGCGGTGGTGCTGTGGGACGTGAAGGGCCTACCATACAGATTGCGGGCTCCGTATTCCGGAAAGTCAATGAATACCTTCCTGACTGGTGGCCGAAGATCTCCAAGAAAAACATGATTATGACGGGCGCTGCAGCGGGACTTGCAGCAGCTTTCAACACTCCGCTGGGAGGAATTGTATTTGCCGTTGAAGAGCTCTCCAAAACCCATATCAACTACTTTAAAACAGCTCTTTTTACCGCTGTGATCATTGCCGGTTTAACGGCACAGACATTGGCGGGTTCTTATTTATATCTTGGATATCCGAAGACCAATGATGTTTCTTTAATGGTAATGTTTCCCATTATTCTCGTTGCAGGAGTTGCCGGCATCTTAGCGAGCCAGCTTTCCGTAAGTATGCTTGCCATGAGCGACTGGAAAAAAAGAAAATTAAAAACGGAAAGAGCTAATGTCTTATTCCTTATTTTCAGCGCTCTTATTATTGCATCCATCGCTTATTTTATCAACCGGGAAATTCTAGGCTCAGGAAAAGAGATCATGGAACGTGTGCTTTTCACCTCTGATAAGCACGAAGACTGGTATGTTCCCATTTTAAGAATGTTGGGCCCTGCCCTATCCTTTACTTCAGGAGGAGCCGGCGGAATTTTTGCTCCGGCGCTTACGGCGGGCGCAAGTATCGGTTCTGTAATTTCAGGGGCTATTCATTTAACGCCTAATGAAACGAATGTGGTGATCTTAGCCGGAATGGTTGCTTTTCTTACCGGTATCACAAGAGCTCCGTTTACGTCTGCCATTATTGTTTTGGAAATGACGGACAGGCATTCCCTGATCTTCCATTTAATGTTGGCCGGAATGGTTTCCTCTATTGTATCCATTCTGGTAAGCAGACATTCTTTGTATGATGTGATTAAAGTGAATTTCCTGGAGGAGATTAGGAAGGAAGTTAGGAATTAAAGTTTAACGAATTCAACTCTCAGAAATGGTTATTCACCATTCACCATTCAAATTTCCCATAAATATTCCGCTTTCATTATTGTATATTACAAATATAATGTCTATTTTTGCACCTCGAAATAATTAACAAATTTATTTAACATTATGAACAATTACGAAACTGTTTTCATTTTAACTCCCGTTCTATCTGATGCACAGGTGGAGGAAGCAGTGAACAAGTATGTAGATCTTTTAAAAGAAAAGAACTGCGAAATCGTTGCTAAAGAAAACTGGGGATTAAAAAAATTAGCTTATCCGATCCAATTGAAAAAGAACGGATTCTACACTTTGATCGAGTTTAAAGGTGAAGGTACTATCGTTGCTGATCTAGAATTAGCTTTCAAACGTGACGAAAGAGTAATCCGTTACCTGACTACCAAACTTGACAAGCACGCTGTTGAGTACGCTGTAACTAGAAGAACTAAAGTAAAAGCAGCTAAAGCTTAATTATTAACCCAATTTATTTAAAACAGACAAGACATGGCAATAGATGAAATGGCTAAACAAGCCTCAGCTGGAGGAGAATCAGAAGTAAAATTCCTTACTCCGCTTGATATCAATACAAAATCTGAAAAGAAATATTGTAGATTCAAAAAATACGGAATCAAACACGTAGATTATAAAGATGCTGATTTCTTATTACAATTCGTAAACGAACAAGGTAAAATCTTACCAAGAAGATACACCGGAACTTCTTTAAAATACCAAAGAAAAGTTTCTGCTGCTATCAAAAGAGCTAGACACTTAGCTTTATTACCATACGTAGCTGACTTATTAAAGTAAGATATAAAGAAACAAGAAGAAAGAGAAAAGGCTCCGGTCTTTTTCTCTTTTTTTAAGTTGCTGAATTAATTAATAAATTCTAACGATGTGAAGAGCATCCGGAAAATCCGGGCTCGGAACACTAAAACGGACAACAACAATGGAAATTATCCTAAAAAAAGACGTAGAAAACTTAGGACTTGAGTTTGATACAGTAAACGTAAAGCCAGGTTATGCTAGAAACTTCTTAATCCCTCAGGGATTTGCCCTTTTAGCTACTCCTAAAAACAAAGCTGCTTTAGAAGCTACATTAGAAGCCAGAAAAGAAGAAGAAGCTAAATTAATCGCTGCTGCTAACGCTGTAGTTGAGCAATTGAAGAAAACTTCTATCACTATTCCTGCAAAAGTAGGTTCTGGTGACAAATTATTCGGATCTATCAACAATGCAGATCTTGCTGCTGCTCTGGAAAAAGCTGGTGTATCTGTAGATAAGAAATACATCAAAATCCCTGGAAGCACAATCAAAAGAACAGGTAAATTCTCTGCTCTTGTCAGACTTCACAGAAATGTTGAGTACAACTATGAGTTTGATATCGTTTCTGATGCTCCGGTTGAAGCTGCTCCTGCTAAAAAAGAAGAAGCAAAATCTGAAGAAGCTTAATAAAAAACGAGATTTTCTCACCATACAAAACCACTTCAATTGAAGTGGTTTTTTTGCTTTTATTAATAATGATTATTCAAAAAAGAAGTATATTTAAGCTGATGTTTATTAAATAAAACTACTAATAACAATACAGCAAAGCCATGAAAAAACAACCGGTTTTCTATATCCTGCCCGTTATATTTTCTATTGTAGGGATAGGTATGTTGATTGGAGGATATACTGCCGCTCCCGGTTCTCTTACTGATGACGGTTATCCTCTTAATTATTTTTTATATGCTATGGGTGGCTTTTTTATTCTGTTCCCTTTGGCTTTAACAGGTCTTATGGGATATTTCAGCCGCCGAAATATTCAGAATATCGCAGATTTGAAATCAAGAGGGATAAGAGGTAAAGCCCGTGTGATGAATATACAACGAACGGGCGTAAGTATTAATGATATTCCTCAAGTGATTCTGCAATTGAGAATAACTACTGATACAGGTGAACAATTTGTAGTGAATTACAAGAAATGCATTGATCCTATTTATTATAATTTAATTACTCCAGAAAAGGATCTCAGTGTTTTTGTAAACCGGGAAAATAAAAATGAAGTATATCTTGATCTGGAAGCAGAATGGGCCAAATTAGCTAAAGAATAAAATACAAAATAAAAAACCGGGAAATTTCCCGGTTTTGTTTTATGATTTCGGAGTCCAGTTATTAAAAAACTCTTTTACTTTTTCGATGCTATATCCTTTTCCTTCTTCCAATACATCGCTCTGCTGTATATGGATCATTTTTCCATCCTGATTCAGAATAATAAATACAGGATACCCGAATTTATCTCCCGGATTGCCGTATTGGGCAAAAATCTTTTCATTTTTATTATCTGGAGAATAATTAAGGTGGTAGTATAGATAATTTTGATCTACAAGCTGCTTTAATTCAGGAGTTGTCTGCACAAACTGGTTGAACCTCAAACACCAGATGCACCAGTTTCCCCCTGCCTGAATCATAATATTCTTCTTTTCCTTCTTAGCTTTTGCAATCAGCTGATCAATATCTTTCTGTGCATCCGCTTTAGGATCGTAGGGTTTAGGCAGCTTAGCCTTTTCTTCAGCCGCTTTTTTCTTAGCTTCAAGCTCAGCGTGGTCCGGCTTTACCAAAAGAGCTTTTTCCCCCGAGTTTCGCTCAGGAGTATTTTTAATTTCCTGAGAAAAAGCAACAGTACTTAGCAACAGGAAAGCGAATAATGACAATTTTTTCATGCTTTAAAAATAAAAAAAATAATACTTAACATCAGCAAAAATGAAACCATAATTATATAATCACTAAATTTGTACGTTTTATGAATTTTCTGATCAAAATACTATATCTCATATCCAAGCTGCCGCTTAAAATATTATATATTTTCTCGGATATTATTTTCTTTCTGAATTATTATATCGTTGGATATAGAAAAAAAGTGATCACACAGAATATAAAAAATTCATTCCCCCATAAATCCGAAGAGGAAATACAGGAAATCCGTAAAGAGTTCTACCGCAACTTCTCTGATTATCTGGTGGAGACCGTAAAATCTTTCAGCATTTCCGAAACCGAATCGAGGGTGAGGATGCAGCACATCAACCAAGATTTATTCCATGACGCCAAAAAAGAAGGAAAAAACATTATTCTTCTGGCAGGACATGTTTTTAACTGGGAATGGATTAATGCTTTGGCAAAAATTATTCCTCAGGATCATTGTCATCCGGTTTACAGAAAGGTAAACAGTGAATTCTGGGAAAACCAGATGAAAAAAGTCCGGAATAAGTTCGGAAATGAGGCTTTAGAAGCCAATGAAGTTATCCTTAATATTTTCAGGTCTAAAAATGACGGAAGTTCTGCTTATATGTTTGTAGCGGATCAAACTCCCCATTTTGCTCATATTACTTACGGACTGGAATTTCTCAACCAAAGAACACCCGTTTTCACAGGCTATGACCGATTAGCCACAAGAATGGACCTTATTTTCATCTATTGTGAAATGAAAAAGGTAAAACGCGGATTTTATCAGGTGAATTATCATAGGATTTATCCTGATGGAGAAAAATTCACAGAACACGAAGTGGTGAAAAAATTCCACAAGCTATTGGAAAACACTTTGCACAAACGTCCTGATAATTATCTATGGTCCCACAGAAAGTGGAAATACAAAGATTCCATTAAAAACTTTGATTCTGAAAAAGTATAAATCATGTCTGAGAGATTAGCAATCGTCATACTAAACTGGAATGGAAAAAGCTGGCTGGAAAAATTCCTGCCCGGTGTGATCCGTTTTTCCGAAAATGCAAAAATATATGTCATTGATAACCTTTCTACAGATGATTCTGTGCAGTATGTACAGGCTAATTTTCCAAATGTGGAAGTTATCATCAATGATCAAAATTATGGATTTGCAGGTGGCTATAACGAAGGATTACAAAAGATCAGTGCTGAATATTACTGCCTATTAAATTCTGACGTTGAAGTTACCGAAAACTGGGTCAGTCCAGTATTGGATTTATTTGAAAAAAATTCTGAAATCTCAGCGATACAGCCTAAAATATTATCCTACAATCATAAAAATTTCTTTGAATTTGCGGGAGCCGGAGGCGGCCTGATTGATAATCTGGGCTACCCTTATTGCAGAGGGCGTATTTTTGATGACCTTGAAGAAGACAAGGGACAATATGATGATGAGACGGAGATATTCTGGGCTTCGGGCTGCTGCTTATTTATCCGTTCAAAAGATTTTTGGGCACAAAATGGATTTGATGCTCGTTTTTTTGCCCATCAGGAAGAGATTGATCTTTGCTGGAGATTGATTAATTCCGGAAAGAAAATATATTATACAGGGAAATCCAGAGTATTTCATGTAGGCGGAGGTACACTGAATAAGCAGAACCCTCAAAAAACATATCTGAATATCAGAAACAACCTTTCTATGATGTTGAAAAACCTGCCATTCCCTAAACTCATAGGATTGATCTTCTTTCGGCTTTGTTTAGATGGTATTGCCGGAATTTATTTCGGGATTAAAAATGGTTTTCCTCATCTGTGGGCGGTGGTAAGAGCACATTTCGGTTTTTACGGGCAAGCCTACGCTACATGGAAGTTGAGACAGCAACATCAAAAAGATCAATTTTATCAGTCCAAATGGCTTATTTTTAAGCATTTTTTATAAATGGTTCCAAGGCTCAAACTCATATTAATATTTTTAATAAAAATTCATATCTTATAACTTTAAACGACAACTATAACTATATAAGATGGACTTCTGTGCAATAGATTTTGAAACGGCCACCCATGAAAGGAGCTCCGCCTGCGAACTCGGAATTTGCATTGTACAGGATTCTAAGATCGTTGAAACCAAAACCTGGCTGATCAAACCTCCCAGTTTCCCATACTTTAACCCTTATAACATTGATATCCATGGAATTACTCCGGATGATGTGAAAAACGCTCCTACTTTTGACGAAATCTGGTATGAAGTGGAAGAAATGATGTATGGAACCTTAATGATTGCCCATAATGCCAGCTTCGATGCCGGCGTATTAAGAGGATGTCTTAATCATTATGGTATGTTTACTCCCAAGCTCAATTATCTTTGCAGCATACAGCTTGCGAAAAAATCATGGAATTATCTTCCGCGCTACGGTTTAAAGCATCTGGCTGAGTATCATCAGATAGAATTCAAACATCACAGAGCCGGAGATGATGCCGAAGCTTGCGCCAAAATTTCTTTACTGGCCTTTGAGAGGCTGTTCCTATTAAGCAATGAAGAGGTACATGAACATATGAAGCTAAAGATTAAAAAGCTTTAGTTGATCAATGAGTATATGCTCAACAAATGTAAAGTTACTTCATGCTTATTGACTGAATTTAATTGCTTAAAACTTCTGACAGCAGGTTGAATTTTGGAATATCAATTTCGAAATTTTCCTGAGTTTTCATGTTTTTAACCAGGTATTTTCCGCTCATATTACCTACCCCGGAACGCAACATTACATTGGAGAAATAAGCAAAATTATCACTGGAAGGTATTTCAGGAGTTAATCCTATAACACCGTCACCGATAATTTCCGTATATCCAAAGCCTACATCAAAAATCAACCATTTTCTTTTCAATATTTTTATAGGGAAATCTCCTTCGTTTTCTATGGTGATATTGTATTTGAAAACATATCGATTTTCAGAAGGGTAACTATTTTTGCTATCATATTCAGGAACTACTGAAACTTTGATATTGGAAGTTATTTTTGAAAACATCATTTTGGTATTTATCAGATATATACAAAAATCTCGCCTTTTTTGAGGCGAGATTTATAATTTATCATTATAATTTTATGAACTATAATTCAAGGGCTTTTCTTTCGTCACCTCCCATTAACACTTCAACAGGGTTATCGATACCTTCTTTTACCGCTACCAGGAATCCTACAGATTCTCTACCGTCGATAATTCTGTGGTCATAAGACATCGCTACATACATCATTGGACGAATTACCACCTGTCCGTCAACGGCAACCGGTCTTTGGATAATGTTGTGCATTCCCAAGATTGCAGATTGAGGAGGGTTGATGATTGGCGTAGACAACATAGACCCGAATACACCACCGTTGGTAATCGTGAATGTTCCTCCTGTCATTTCATCAACTGTAATTTTACCGTCTCTTACTCTGTCAGCAAGGTTTTTGATATTTGCCTCTACCCCTCTGAAAGACATTCCTTCAGCATTTCTCAATACCGGAACCATTAATCC
>NZ_BAAFHL010000049.1:0-19196 GCF_042849955.1 Chryseobacterium barbadense | reverse complement strand
GACCGATTTTCGGAATGCCGTTTTCTCTTGAGGGGACCGCTTTTTTTATTGAAGCGATTGCTATCGGTTTCTTTTTGTACGGCTGGGACAGATTCAATAAATGGTTTCATTGGTTTTGCGGCTTTTTAGTCGGTTTAAGCGGTCTTGCTTCCGGGATTTTGGTTGTAGCAGCCAATGCATGGATGAATTCTCCTGCCGGATTTGATTATATTGATGGAAAGTATGTGAATATTGATCCTATACAAGCCATGTTTAATGACGCCTGGTTTCCACAGGCTTTACATATGACCGTGGCTGCTTTCTGCGCTACCGGATTTGCGGTTGCCGGAGTTCATGCGTATTTACTGATGAGGAAAAAGAACGTTGAATTTCATACCAAAGCATTCAGAATTGCCGCCGGGTTTGCTTTAATCGGAGCATTTGGGGCTCCTTTGAGCGGTGATATTGCGGCAAAATCGGTGGCGGAAAGACAACCTATTAAGCTAGCCGCCATGGAAGCTCATTTTGAGACTGAAAAAGGGGCTGCTTTTGTGATTGGCGGAATTCCGGATGAAGAAAAAGGAGAAATTAAATATGCCGTTAAAATCCCTAAAGTATTAAGCTTTTTGGTAAGCAATGATTTTAATTCCGAAGTAAAGGGATTAAATGATTTCCCTCGGGATGAGTGGCCACCAGTTGCCGTTGTTCACTATGCTTTCCAGATTATGATCTTCTTCGGAGTTGTGATGATCTGTATTGGAGCAGTTTATTTATATGCTCTATTCTTCAAAAAAGAATGGCTTGAAAAGAAATGGCTGCTAAAAACATTCTTATTCGCGACCCCTTTCGGATATATTGCTCTGGAAGCAGGATGGACGGTAACTGAGGTTGGAAGACAGCCGTGGATCATTTATGGTATTATGAGGACGATAGACGCGGTAACTCCGATGCCGGGAATTCAATATTCTTTTTATTTTTTCACGGCAATTTTCGTGTCTCTTTCTCTGATCATTATATTCCTCCTCAGAAGACAGATACAAATGGTTCCTAAGCTTTATGATCCTACGGACAATCAGTTTAACGATAAAAACAAGAAATCATGATCTACGTTGTTATAGCTTTTCTCTGGTTATCGATTTGCCTGTATATCATTTTAGGGGGCGCTGATTTCGGTGCAGGTATCGTGGAGCTTTTTACGCATAAAAAAGCCCGCCACAAAACGGAACAGATCATGTATGAATCTATAGCTCCGGTTTGGGAAGCCAATCATATGTGGCTGATCATTGCTATTGTGATTCTTTTTGTAGGATTTCCGGGCATTTATACTACTATGTCCACTTATCTTCATATTCCTTTGGTACTCATGCTTCTTGGAATTATTGCCAGAGGAACTGCTTTTACCTTCAGACATTATGATGCGGTAAAAGATGACTGGCAGATTTTATACACCCAGATATTTTACTACGCGAGTTTACTAACTCCTTTTTTCCTTGGACTTATTGCGGCTTCCACAGTGTCAAAGTCCATCAATCCGGATGCTTCAGACTTTCTCAGCCTCTATATTTTCAGTTGGCTAAACTGGTTTGGAGCAGCGGTAGGTTTATTCACCGTATCCCTTTGCGCTTATTTGGCCTCTATATTTTCTTTAAGAGAAACGAAGGATAAACTGGATCTGGCCCTGATGATCAGGAAGTCCAAACAAACCATGATCTTTGTGGTAGTAACAGGTATTTTGGTTTTTATAACAGCTTATCTTTCAAACATTCCACTTCTGATGTGGGTTTTCTCAAAGCCACTAGGTATTGGCGCCATTGTTTTGGCAACTCTTTCTTTAGGCTTGATCTTTTACTGTATGAAGGAAAGAAAGCTTATGCCTGTGAGGATTTTGGCAGGATTTCAGATGATTATGATCCTGGTTGCAGCTACCTATCAACATTATCCTGATATTATTTTGCTGGGGAATGGCAATCATCTTTCATTACTGGAGGAAGCGGCTGCACCGAAAACCATTTCTGCTTTAGCCTGGGCATTGATGTTGGGATCTTTATTTATTTTGCCGTTTTTGTTTTATCTGATGGCGTCATTTAGTAAACAAAGGAAATAATGATTTTATAAATAAAGTTTCGGGGGGGGGGGGGGGGGGGGGGGGCCCGCAGGCAATTTTTTTTTTATTATCAAATAAAACCAGCCGGTTGTGTTATTGTAGGGGGTGGTGTTGGACTTTGTTATTTTGTGGGTTTATTTTTTAAAAAATTTTAATTTTTTTTTATAAAAAATTTGTGGGGGCGCGCGGGGCGCCCCCCCCGAAACTTCAACTTATTTTTTAATCAAGACCAATTCAACTCTCCTGTTCCTTACCTGATCGGTTTCTGTAAGCTCTGGATATACTGCGGGATTAAGATGTCCAAGCCCTTTGGCTCTAATTCGGGAAGCATCTATCCCCCGTTTCTCAAGATACTCTTTAATGGCATTCGCTCTCGTCCAGGACAGATTAAAAGTTTTCAGATCGATATCTTCCCCATCAAAATTTTCATAATCACAGCAAATATGTCCCTGTAATTCAATTTCTAAGGTTGGATTTTCTTTTAATATATTGAAAAGCCGGACCAGCTGTGCTTCGCCGTTGGGAAGCCAGATGTGACGGTTTCCGATAAAATTGACATCAGGCAATGAATAGGTCTCGTTCATTTTCAGTTGAGAAACCTGGGTATCCAAAAAACTTGGAAGGATTCTTCTGGATACTTTTTTTCCGGGAACTAATTTCTGTTCTATAAATATATCCACTCTCCTGTTCTTTCCACGCAGCTCTTCTGTAGTATTATCGTTGATCTGCTTTTCTTCTCCCAGTCCTATAGAACTTATCAGTTGTATATTATTTCCAATTTTTCCTTTAAGATATTCATTAACAGCATTGGCACGAGACTTTGATAAAGCCTTATTATATTCCGTACTTCCGGAAGGGTCGCAATTTCCGAAAATTCTCAATGTAGATTTACCCTTTAAATCAGCGAGAGTATCTAATGCTTTTTTAGATGCTGTATTTAGTTCATAACTGTTGTGTTCAAAATAAATCGAGGTAATCATTTGCGCATTACTCCGTATAAAGAAAAAAAGGAGAAAAAAGAAAAGAATGAACTTCATCGATATACGTTTTTCTAAACAACGGAAAATATTATGTAATCATTTATAAAAATAAAAAAATCCTGAAAAATTTCAGGATTCTATTTAATTTATCTTTTAATAAAGCTTATACCAATTTCATCAAAAGATTTTCATCAATCTTTTCAACTTTTACTAAATTATTCTTTGTTAAAGTTTTAGAAGCTTTATCCCATTTTTTACCGGATAACTGGCTTCTTTCTTTTACTTCGGCTAAAGAAAATGGCTCTTCCTGAGAATTAAGAATTTCAAGGATTACTTTTTCATCTTCTCCTAGTTCAATTTGAGGAACCGTTTTTTCCGGTCTCATTTGAGGGAAGAATAATACTTCCTGGATCGATGGATTATTAGTTAAGAACATAATCAATCTGTCCATACCGATTCCTAATCCTGAAGTTGGTGGCATCCCGTATTCTAATGCTCTAAGGAAATCTTCATCAATGAACTGTCCTGCTTCATCATCTCCTTTTTCAGAAAGCTTCAGCTGTTCTTCAAAACGTTCTCTCTGGTCAATAGGATCATTCAGCTCAGAATAGGCATTGGCAATTTCTTTTCCGCACACCATCAATTCAAAACGCTCGGTTAAGCCTTCTTTGCTTCTGTGCTTTTTAGTTAAAGGTGACATTTCCACCGGGTAATCTGTAATGAAAGTCGGCTGAATAAAATTTCCTTCGCATTTTTCACCGAAAATTTCATCGATTAATTTTCCTTTACCCATTGTTTCATTCACTTCAATTCCGATAGATTTGGCAAAATCAAATAATTCCTGCTCAGATTTTCCTGTGATATCGAAACCTGTGAACTTTTGAATGGCTTCCGTCATGGAAACTCTTGGATATGGTGCTTTCCAGCTGATTTTATGTTCACCGAACGTTGATTCCGCATTGCCATTCACCTGTGTAGCACAGAATTCCAGTAATCTTTCTGTGAAATCCATCATCCAGTTATAATCTTTATAGGCTACATAGATTTCCATGGCTGTAAACTCCGGATTGTGGGTTCTGTCCATCCCTTCATTTCTGAAGTTTTTAGAGAATTCATACACTCCGTCAAATCCACCTACGATCAATCTTTTCAGATATAATTCATTGGCAATTCTTAAATATAGTGGAATGTCTAAAGCATTATGGTGGGTAATGAATGGTCTTGCCGCTGCTCCTCCCGGGATCGATTGCAAGATTGGTGTTTCTACCTCAAAATACCCTGCATCATTAAAGAAAGTTCTCATCGCGTTGAACAATTTCGTTCTTTTCACGAAAATTTCTTTGATATGCGGGTTTACTACTAAATCTGCATAACGTTGTCTGTAACGCAATTCCGGATCTACAAACGCATCGTGAACATTTCCTTCCGCATCTGTTTTAGGAAGTGGCAACGGACGAAGAGATTTCGTTAACAGGGTAAAGTTTTTCACTAAAACCGTTTTCTCTCCTACCTGTGTTGTAAATAACTCTCCTTCAACTCCAATAATATCTCCTATATCTAAAAGATGCTTATAGACTTCATTATACAACGTTTTATCTTCACCTGTACAGATTTCATCTCTATTGAAATATACCTGGATTTTACCAGTAGAATCCTGCAATTCAGCAAAAGAAGCCTTACCTTGAATTCTGCGGGACATCAATCTACCGGCAATCTTCACCTGTTTATTTTCAGAAAAATCCTGTTTTATAGATTGTGTAGTATCTGTAATTACATATTCATCCGCAGGGAATGCATTGATTCCCATATCAACAAGCTTGTTCAGCTTTTCTCTTCTAATGATTTCTTGTTCTGATAATTGCATTTTATATTTATATATTTCAATAACGTGCAAAGATAGGTGTTTTTATAGGTACAAGTCAACTGATAATTTTATTCATAATTCATAAAAAAAACCTTACAAAAATGTAAGGCTTTATATTTTTTAATAAAGTAAAATTTATTTCTTCTTTAAAGTCAGAATATATTCTACCATTTTCTTAGCATCTTCTTTGGATACCTGAGGATGAGGCTGCATCGGAACGCTTCCCCAAACTCCGCTTCCGCCTTCAATGATTTTTGAAGCAAGCAGCTCAATATCTTTTTCAGAATATTTATCTGCTATTTCCTGATATGAAGGTCCTATCATTCTTTCATTTACCGCATGACAACCGGTGCAATCCAATGTTTCAATGATCTGGTCTCCTGAAAGATTGTTTTTTACAGATTCTGAAACAGCTGTTGTTTCTGAAGACCCGGCATCAACAGGCATGTTTTCTTTTTGAGAACAGGAAAAGAGGGAGAACCCTATACATCCTGCCAAAAATATTTTCTTCATTTTTACTTCGTAAGAGTATCTGCTTTTGCTTCACTTGGAGGAACTGATACAGCAGCATTTACGTCTGCTTCAGGTTTGTTACGGGTTGTTGCAGAAGAATCTACTACAGTAGTCGTTACTTCAGGCTCCTCAAGCATTGTATTGCTGTCCTGTAATGAGTGATCCGGTTTTTTAGAACAGTTTACCACGAATAAACTTCCTACAAATGCGATTGCTAATACTTTTTTCATTATTTTTTATATATAATTTCAGACAAAAATATAAAAAATTAAGTTCCTAATTCATGATATTTGTTTCTATATTAAAAATTTTATTTACATTTGTGGCATGTTAAATATCAACAACAATATGTGGTGGTGGCTTTCAAACTCTTCGTCGGGTCTGAAGCTTTTGTCATGTTGTTAATTTACAACTGGAATCATACAAAAAATATATCAAGACTTTGACGAATCCGTCAAAGTCTTTTTTTTATTTATTAAATTCATATCAAAATACATCCCAAAATGTTCAATAAAAAAATACAAATAAAAACTATTTCCAAAAAAGCATTGGGCGACCTGAAAACCCCAATGAATATTTACCTGCAACTTCGTGATAAATTCCGGGACACCATTCTGCTGGAAAGTTCGGATTCTAAAAATATCGACAATAATTTTTCTTTTATCGCCGTGAATGCCATTGCCGGAATTGAAATCAAAAACCTTAACGAATTTGAAATCAAACTTCCAGGAGAAGAACCTGTTAAACAGTTCATCATCGAACATAAAGTTTCAGATATTTTTGAACATTTTTCCCATATTTTTGTCTGTGAAAAGACCAGGGATACGGTTGAACAAACCGCACAGAGCCTTTTCGGATATACCAGTTATGAAGCGGTACAATTCTTTGATACCGTTACCTTTAAAGCGCAAAGTCCTGAAGTTGAAATTCCTAACCTCAGATACAGATTATACCAGTATGTGATTGCCATCAATCATTACACCGATGAAATGCATATTATTGAAAACCAGATCGAAGGAGTGAAATCCGAACTGTATTTACTGGAAAGTCTCATTAAAAATCAAAATTCCGTTATTTATCCTTTTGAAAAAATAGGTGAAGAAACCTCCAACATTACCGATGAAGAATATATTGATCTGGTAAAAACAGCTCAGAAACATTGTATGAGAGGCGATGTTTTCCAGCTGGTTTTAAGCAGAAGATTTGAACAGAAATTCCAAGGTGATGAATTCAATGTATACCGTGCTTTAAGGAATATCAATCCTTCACCGTATTTATTCTTTTTCGATTACGGAAACTATAAATTATTTGGTTCCAGCCCTGAAAGTCAGCTGATCATTAAAAACAACAAAGCTATTATTCATCCTATTGCCGGAACATTTAAAAGAACGGGACACTTCGATACCGATCTTCAGTCTATTGAAGAACTGAAAAGAGATCCTAAAGAAAATGCAGAACATACCATGTTAGTTGATTTAGCCAGAAATGATCTAGGAAAACTCGGAAAAAACGTAACCGTTACCAAATTAAAAGAAATCCAGCTTTTTTCCCACGTGATCCACATGGTAAGTGAAGTAACGGCTGAACTGCCGGAAAACCAGAACCCTTTCGAAATGGTTGCTGCTACATTTCCACAGGGAACATTAAGCGGAGCTCCTAAACATAAGGCATTGCAGCTGATCAATACATATGAAAAAGATTCACGCGGATATTACGGCGGTTGCATCGGGATCATCGGATTGAATGGAGATTGTAATCAAGCGATCATGATCAGAACGTTCCTGAGCAGGAACAATACCCTTTATTATCAAGCCGGAGCCGGAATTGTAGCCAAATCGGATTCCGAAAATGAGCTTCAGGAAGTGAACAATAAATTAAATGCATTAAAAAAAGCAGTCCAGAAAGCTGCCACAATAGATTAAAACCACGATCAAAATGAAAACATTAGTCTTTGACAATTACGATAGCTTCACGTATAATCTTGTTCAGATCATCGAAAGAATTCTGAATGAAAAAGTAGACGTGTATCGAAATGATGAAATATCCTTAGAGGAAATTAAAAAATATGATAAAATAATACTTTCACCCGGGCCGGGAATTCCAGAAGAAGCAGGGATTTTATTGGACCTTATCAAAGAATATGCAGCGACTAAAAGTATTTTGGGTGTATGTTTAGGTCAGCAGGCCATTGCCGAAGCTTTTGGAGGAAGTTTAATCAACCTCACCGAGATTTTTCATGGTGTGGCTACTTCTGCCGAGCTTGTAAAAAATGATACCAAGCTTTTTAGAAACTTATCTTCCGGAATTGAAGTCGGGAGATATCACAGTTGGGCTGTAAACCCTGAAAATTTCCCGGAAGAACTGGAAATTACGGCTGTAGATAAAGACGGAATGATCATGGCTTTACAGCATAAAAAATATGATGTTCATGGCGTACAGTTTCACCCTGAAAGCATCCTGACTCCTGACGGGGAAGTCATTATCCGTAATTTTTTATATAACTAAGCAATAAAGAAAGTATAATTCTCATCAAAGATGATTGATGAGCCAATGCCACCGAAATGAATAGTATTATCCAAGATCCCTCAATTATAAAGACTCCACAAATGAAAGAAATTTTACAGTATCTGTTCAATCATCATACCTTATCAAAATCTGAGGCTAAGGCGATCATGATTGAGATTGCGCAAAATAAATTCAATAGTATTGAAGTGACAGCTTTCATCAGTGTTTTCCTGATGCGTAATATTACGTTAAAAGAATTGGAAGGCTTTAGAGAAGCCTTGCTACAAATGGCTATTCCTGTCACTTTGGATATAAATGATACTATAGACATTGTAGGAACGGGCGGAGATGGAAAAAATACCATTAATATTTCTACACTGGCTAGTTTTATTGTTGCCGGAGCAGGACAGAAAGTTACCAAACATGGGAATTACGGAGCATCTACCGTTACCGGATCATCCAATGTTATGGAAGAGCTGGGCTATACCTTTAAAGCAGATACCGATGCTTTAAATCAGGATCTTGAAAAGGCCAACATTTGCTTTCTGCATGCCCCATATTTCCATCCGGCTCTTCAGTCTGTTGGGGCATTAAGAAAATCTTTAGGATTAAGAACCTTTTTCAACTTGCTTGGTCCATTGGTGAATCCTGCCAAACCCAAATTTTCAATGATCGGGGTTTACAACCTTGAAATAGCAAGAATCTACCAGTATCTTATGCAAAAAGATGAGCGTGATTTTATCCTGGTTCACAGTATGGACGGCTATGATGAAATAAGCCTCACTCACGATACAAAGATTATTACCAAAAAAGGAGAAGAGATTTACTCTACTGAAGATCTTGGTTTCAATTCCGTTTCCCCGCAAAGTATAGAAGCAGGAAGCACATCTCATGAAACCGCGAAAATTTTCAGAGACATCCTTCAGGGAAAAGGAACGAGGCAGCAAAACTCTGTGGTTTTAGCGAATGCAGCCGTTGCTCTGCATACTACCAATAAATTTGGCAGTTATGATGACTGTCTTTTACGGGTTCAGGAAAGCTTAGAAAGCGGTAAGGCCTTAGAATGCCTTCAACTATTGCTGCAATAAGAAATGCGAGTTATTAATGATGAGTTTTAAATTATGACCATACTGGATAAAATTGTAGAAAGAAAAAAAGAAGAAATCAAAGTTTCGAGATCGAAAACTTCCGTTGAGGAATTAAAAAATTCCAGATTTTTCGGAAGAAGACCCCTTTCTTTAAAAGAATCTATAAAAAACAGAAGCGGAATTATTGCCGAGTTCAAAAGACAATCTCCTTCTAAAGGGATCATTAACGATCAGGTTTCACCGTTAGAAGTAATTACCGCATATGAAAAATTTGGAGCCAGCGGGATTTCAATCCTTACTGATAAAGATTTTTTTGGTGGATCTTTTGATGATGTCCTGAAAGTTCGGGAACACATCAATACTCCCATCCTTCGGAAAGATTTCATGATTGATGAATACCAGTTTTATGAAGCCAAAAGCATAGGGGCCGATGTGGTTTTGTTGATTGCCTCCTGCCTTTCACCTGCCCAGGTTGAGGAATTCACGGATTTATCCCATGAACTGGGACTGGAAGTTTTACTGGAAATTCATACGGAAGAAGAGCTGAAACACTGCAATACAAAAATTGATCTTGTTGGAATCAACAACCGTAATCTTAATGACTTCAAAGTCGATTTACAACATTCCGTACAACTGAAAAACCAGCTTCCCGAGAATATTTTATCTATTGCAGAAAGTGGAATTTATAATATTGAAGATTTCAGATATCTGAAAGAACAGGGTTTTGACGGGTTCCTGATGGGCGAATATTTCATGAGGAATGAAAGTCCCGGAGTTTCTTTTTCACACTTCATTAAAAATATTTCTTAGAATCAATATGGAAAGTAATATAAAACTAAAAGTATGCGGACTAACGGTTTTAGAACAAATCAGAGCCCTCATTTCTTTGAAGGTAGACTTTCTGGGCTTTATCTTCTATGAAAAGTCTCCACGGTTGGTTTTAAGCCATCTCAGTCTTGAAGACATTTCAAAAATTGATCATCACGGTAAGGTGGGCGTTTTTGTAAATGAAAATATTGACAGAATATTGGAAATAGCTGAGAAAGCAGATTTAAACTTCATACAGCTCCACGGAAACGAAAATGAGACTTTTATTTCAGAATTAAAGAAAAAATTGAAGCCGGAAATCGGAATCATCAAGGTTTTCAGAATTGGAAAAGATTTCAATCTTGAAAAATTTCATATTTCGGTTCAATCCGTTTCAGGTAATATTTCCTATCTCCTGTTTGATACGGACAGCACATCTTTTGGCGGAACCGGAAAACAATTCAACTGGAACCTGCTGGATGAAATGGAAATTTCACTTCCCTATTTTTTAAGCGGCGGAATATCGGAAAAAGATATTGAAAATGTAAAAAAGATAAAAAAGCAGCCTTTTGCTTTGGATATCAATTCAAAATTTGAAATCGAAGCTGGGGTCAAAGACCTCGAAAAAATAAAAAAAGTATATGAAAAATTATAAAAACCCGGATGAATACGGATATTACGGTGAATTTGGAGGAGCATTCATCCCTGAAATGCTGTATCCGAATGTAGAGGAATTACAGAAAAACTATATTAAAATTATTGAATCTGAAGATTTTCAGTCTGAATACCAGAATCTTCTTAAAAATTATGTTGGAAGGTCAACCCCACTCTACTTTGCAAAAAATCTCAGTGAAAAATATGAAACTCAGATTTATCTGAAGCGTGAAGATTTGAATCATACCGGAGCACATAAAATCAATAATGCACTCGGGCAGGTTTTACTGGCAAAACGTCTTGGAAAAAATCGCATCATTGCTGAAACCGGAGCAGGACAGCACGGTGTTGCCACAGCTACGGCCTGCGCTTTGTTAGGCTTGGAATGTATTGTGTATATGGGAGAAATCGACATTCAGAGGCAGGCCCCCAATGTAGCAAGGATGAAAATGCTCGGCGCCAAAGTGATTGCCGCAACATCAGGATCAAAAACCCTGAAAGATGCCGTGAATGAGGCACTAAGAGACTGGATCAATAACCCTGTAACCACCCATTATGTGATTGGGAGTGTAGTTGGGCCTCATCCTTTCCCTGATTTGGTGGCAAGATTTCAAAGTATCATTTCAAAAGAGATCAAAGAGCAGCTGAAAGAGCAAATTGGAAGAGAAAATCCGGATTATGTGATTGCCTGTGTAGGCGGCGGAAGTAATGCCGCAGGGACTTTTTATCATTTCGCAGAGGAAGAGAATGTACAAATTATTGCCGCAGAAGCAGGCGGTCATGGTATTGAATCAGGAAAATCGGCCGCAACTACTTTTTTGGGAACCCTGGGTGTTTTACATGGCAGTAAAAGCCTTGTGATGCAAACCAAAGACGGACAGGTCATTGAACCGCATTCTATTTCCGCAGGGTTGGATTATCCGGGAATCGGACCGTTTCATGCTCATTTGTTTAAAGAGAAACGGGCAGAATTTTTCAGCATTAATGATGATGAGGCCTTACAATCCGCTTTTGAACTGACAAAACTGGAAGGAATCATTCCTGCTTTGGAAAGCGCTCATGCTTTGGCGGTTCTGGATAAAAAGGCATTTGATAAAAATGATATTGTGGTGATCTGCCTCAGCGGACGTGGCGACAAGGATATGGAAACATATTTGAAAAACTTGTAAAATGGAAAAAGTATTCATGTAAAATGATCTTAAAATACATCAATACATTTTACATCATACATTAATACAATCAAAAATGAAAAAACTCAACATATACTTTACGGCAGGAATTCCTCAACTGGAAGATACTGCAGAAATCATAAAGCTTATTCAGGATTCGGGAGCGGATATGATCGAGATCGGGATGCCTTATTCTGATCCTGTTGCGGATGGTCCGGTTATTCAACAGGCCCATGAACTGGCGTTGAAAAACGGAATGACGATCGAAAGGCTTTTTTCTCAACTGAAAACCATTAAAAACGAAATAAAAATCCCTGTTATTTTAATGGGCTACATCAATCCCGTTTTAAGTTTTGGATTTGAAAACTTTTGTAGAGAATGTTCGGAAAGCGGAGTTTCCGGATTAATCATCCCTGATCTCCCTCCTATTGAGTTTGAAAAAAACTACCGGGAAATCTTAACAAAATATAAGCTTAATTTCACTTTTCTGGTCACTCCTGAAACATCTGATGAAAGAATTCTTTATCTGGATTCCCTAAGCTCCGGGTTTCTTTACGCTGTAAGTTCCTCATCCACAACAGGAAAAGAAACCACTGTTCTTAAAAACGAAAATTACCTTTCAAAGCTGGCCTCTCTTCCTCTTAAAAATCCTGTGATGATCGGTTTCGGCATAAAATCAAAAGCAGATTTTGAAAATGTTACCGAAAAAGCAGACGGCGGAATTATCGGAACTGCTTTCGTAAATATTTTATTACAGAATAAAGATTGGAGGAATAGTGCCATAGATTTTCTCAATTCCATAAAAGGATAAAATTCAGTAAATTTGTACATCAATACAGGGTATGAAATCGCGATTCCATATGGCCTTTAAAAGAAGATAGACATAGACATATGAATACACATCAGAATAAAGTAGTAGAATTTGAAGATTTAGGCATAAAAGAATATCAGTCCGCCTGGGATTATCAGGAAAACCTGATGAAAGATATTATTGATACCAAAATAAAAAACCGCGACCTTCCTGCAGAGCAGCACCTCATTACTCCTAACCATCTGCTTTTGGTAGAGCATCCGCATGTTTATACATTGGGAAAAAGCGGGCATGAGGAAAATATGCTGGCCGGAATCGATAAGTTAAAGGAAATCGATGCTACCTTTGTGAAGACCAATCGTGGTGGGGATATTACGTATCATGGTTATGGCCAGATTGTGGGCTATCCTGTTCTGGACCTTGAAAATTTCTTTACGGATATTCATTTATATATGAGAAATCTTGAAGAAGTGATCATCAGAACTATTGGTGATTTCGGACTAGAAGGGGAACGCTCACAAGGTGAAACCGGAGTATGGCTGGATGTAGGAAAGCCTTATGCCAGAAAAATCTGCGCGATGGGGGTGAAAGCCTCCCGTTGGGTCACTTTACATGGTTTTGCATTGAATGTGAATACGGATATGCGTTATTTTGAATACATTATTCCTTGCGGTATCAAAGATAAGCAGGTAACTTCTTTAAAAAGAGAATTGGAAAGAGAGCTTACTCCTGAAGAAGTGGAAAATGTAAAAGCGAGTATCAGAAAGCATTTTGTGGATGTTTTTGGAGCTGAGTTGCAGTATAAAATTAAATCAACTTAGAAAGAACCCTTACGTGAAAATTTATAAAAAAGCCCATCATTTTGATGGGCTTTCTTTTAATAGGATTTGATCACAGAAATTCCCGCATCCACCTTCAATTCCGCACCGTGAATATAAGATACTTCTTCCGAGGCCAAAAAAAGTACGGCATGGGCAATTTCCGAAGGTTCGCCCTGTCTCTTAAAAGGAATGGTAGGGATAATTTGTTCAATCGCATTTTCAATCTGTTCAGCACTCAACCCTGTATTATTAAAAATATTGGTTCTGATATGCCCGGGGCTTATTCCATTCACACGGATTCCTTTTTCCGTTAATTCCGTAGCAAAAGTTTTAATGAACGACTGCACTGCTGATTTCGCTGCTGAATAGATTGAAAAGTTGGGCATAGCCATATCTGTGGCAACGGAAGTATTGAAAATAACAGAACCTCCGCTCTTCATCAAAGGCAAGATCTGCTGAACCGTGAAAAAAGGACCTTTTACCAATACATTGAAAAGCTCGTCAAATCCATTTTCATCTATCTTTTCAATTGGAGCAAATTTTCCATAACCGGCATTGGCAAAAACCAGATCTATGGTTGAAGTATGTTTAATGACTTCTTCTTGTAAATTCATCAGGTCTTTCATATTACCTGCATCTGATACAATCCCAAAAGCTTTTTCTCCTAATGCCTCTAACGCTTTATTCACCGTCTGCTCACTTCTTCCGGTAATAATTACTTTTCCGCCTTCCTGAATGAATTGCTTGGCGGTAGCTAACCCCATCCCATTGGTACCTCCCGTAATGAAAGCAAATTTCTCTTTAAATCTTTGCATTGTTTTCTGTTTTTATAATTCTGTAGCAAAGATTGCAATTGAACCTCAATAAAAAAATCCGGATCTTGCGGAATTCTGTTTCTTCAAATGAATATTCATCCTTATCATTTTTCTTACTTTTAATACATATTTCACATCAATTCCCCTGTTAGATAAAGGCTTTTCTACTCAAAGGATATAAAAATTTAAATTTTTATTAAAAAATAGTTTGCTGGTATTCTGTTTTTTTTTAACTTCATATCACCAAATAGGGAAATATTAAACATGTGATTAATAAAAACTATAACTCGCTCAATACACCAAAACCATTATATTAAATTTCAAAATCATGAAAAAACTATTCTTATCAATGATGGTATTTTTGACCCTATTGTCAACTAATGCCTGCTCAGACTCCGCTACCAATCAGGATGTAGTCGGAAAAGAAAACACTGCTAACCAGGTTGCTGCAAGGGACTTTGGAAAAACGGTTCCTGTGGGAATTCTTGAGGAAAACGGAACTTTGAAAGTTTCCTTTATTCTCAGCGCACAGTTTTATGAAATCAAGCCCGGCAAAGAAAATGAGGAGTACATCAGTCTCATTAAGCAGGCTATACAAAACGAATCGCCCATTCATGTCTTCATGAAGCCAGATACCAATGAAATTGTGAAGGTGGAAAAAGGAAGTGAAGAAGATATCAGATATTTTAAATCTATTCTTACCAAAGAAGAAAAACCGGAACTTAACAAACTTACATCTGTCCTCCCTAATGTCACTACATTAAACAGTATGTTTACTCAAATTAAAAACCAATCGTGCGGAACTTCAACTGCTTCTTCTCCTTGTATTACATTCAGATATGCGGTAGACGGGTGCTACGCAAGAGCACACAAGATGAGACAAATTTTGGTAAACAATGGCTATGACTGTGAAAAACAGTTTATATATGGAAATCTGAAAGCAAGTACCGGCTCATGCTGTGTATCATGGAACTATCACGTAGCTATTTTGGTAAGCTATAAAAATGCGTCCGGAGTTACGGAGAAAAGAATTATTGATCCTTCCCTCTTTCCTAACGGTCCCGTTACCGAAACTACCTGGCGAAATGCATGTGTAAACACCTCATGTGGAACCGCATCATCTTCTTCTTATGCTAATACGGCAGGAAATATTTACTACAGAAGCTCAACCGGCTCCTTACTGTATGATAACAGCTACATCAATACTAATTGCGTACTAACCAGATTCTCATCTCTTTCCGGCTGTTCTCCGACACCGGCCCCAAGTGTATCCCATTGTGGAGGAATATCTTAATATATAATAAGCAGTTCCCGTATATGATGTATATTGCGGGAATTGCTTATCTAAATACTATTGTTTATGAAAGCGTGGCTTTATATACTCCTTTTTATGACAACATCCTGTTCCAATACTCCTAATTCACAGAATTTAACCTGGTATAACCATTCAACCGTTAATCAGGTTAGTGAAGATCCTGAAAATCCGGAAAAGTTTCAACGGGTGACTATAGGAATCAGCCAACAGGTCTTTTACCTGTCTAAAAAGGATTCCAATTATCAGACTCTTTTGAAAAGGCTGAATGAGAGTGCTGAAAAAGGAAAGGCACTGAATATCGGTATTGAGAACAATACCAATATTATAAAACAGGTTAATGACCTTCCATAAAAGCAGGCTATCAGAGATAGCCTGCTTTCTTTATCAAATCATAAAAATTCAATTAGTTGTTCTTCTGAAAAGCATCTATTTTTTTATATGAGTGATGCTTCTCTTTCTCCTTTTTATCGGAAATCAGAATACCGAAAAGATGATCTATTTCATGCTGAAAGATCACCGCGGTAAAACCTTCCACAATTTCTGAATACTTCTGCCCTTTCAGGTCCACATACTCCAGCTGGATAATTTTACTCCTGTAAAACTGATCCCTGAAATCAGGAATAGACAAATCGCCTTCCGGACCCAGATTCTGGATTTCAGACCGCCAGACAATTACCGGATTGATGAAATATTCTAATGGATTATTTTCTTTATCAAAACGCTGAACCCAGATTATTTTTCTGTTGATTCCAACTTGTGGAGCAGCAATTCCTACTCCGCCGTCTGTTGAAAGAAGGGAAAGCTTCATCCTTTTCACTAAAGTAACGGTATTGGGATCAAACGGGTCAATTTCCGTGGAAAGATTTAATAACGTTGTAAGCTGATCATGCTCGGTAATCTGGTAAATAGGCAAAGCCGAATTAATATCACCCTGATTGATAATGGAAAGCTCCTTAGAAGTTAATTCCTGAGCAAAGATCCAATTAACTGATAAAACTAAAAATAAAAATATTTTTTTCATAAGCAATCCGATGATACAAATATAAGATGTAAAAGAATAATCTACCTGGTCAAACTTTATGCGTTGTATAATAAATTTATTTTAAAAAAACCAATAAAACAGGTTAAAATTTTATTAAAATTTTAAACATAATTATAAAAAATTATAAAAAGTAAATCTAAGTTGCACCATCAAAACAGTTTAATTAACTTACCGATCCAATTTTTACATAAAAAAAATTAACTAAGAAGAGATTTTTTGAGAAATTAAACTAAACTTTATACTGTATGAAGAAAATTTTACTTTTTCTAGTACTGGCCTTTACAGGGCTCATTTTTGCGCAAACCTGTCCCGTTGCTACGGTTCCGTTCTCGCAATCTTTCAGTTCAGGAGCTTTACCCGCTTGCTGGACGAATACCAACCCTTCATCTACCAGTGCCACCGCTATTTGGAAATTTTCCGGTTCTGCCGGCTACGGAGCTACCGGTAACGGTGGAAAACCTGCAGGTACTTTTGCCTGGGTAGATGCCAGTTCACCGTATACTAACCTTCATAATGTTGAGCTTACTACTCCACAGATCAACTTAACGGGTTTAACAGCTCCGTATGTTGAGTTTGAATGGTTTAAAAATCATTTGACTTCTGCTACAGGCACACTTCCTGCTTACGATAATAACATGCTAAAAGTGTTGATTAATGACGGAAGCGGATGGGTACAGATTTTTTCCAATGATACCAATGATCCTGAATGGAGAACAGTGGGAATACTTTTAGCAACAAGCTATATAGGGGCTACCGTTCAATTGAAATTTGTAGTGGATAAAGATGTTGCAGGTAACGGATATCTATATGATGACATTCTTCTGGATGAGGTAAAAGTAATGCAGGCCCCTACCTGTTTTGTTCCTACTACTTTACCTGTTACCAATATTGCTCCTAATTCAGCTACTATCAACTGGGCTGCACCAGCCGCACCGGCACCAGCTCCTGCCAATGGATATGAGTATTATTACAATACGACTGGAGTAGCCCCCACGGCAGCAACAGTGGGTACACCAACTGCAACAACTACAGCAAACCTGACTCCCCTGGTGTCAGGAACTACCTATTACTGGTGGGTGAGATCCGTATGCTCTCCAACAGATAAAACAGCCTGGATAGCCGGCCCATCATTCACCCCGGGACAAATAGGTTCCGGCACTTCTACCATGTCTTATCTCCCTGTATATTCCTGTTCAGGATATAATTATTCCCAACAATTATATACCGCTTCTGAAGTTGCTGGTGCAGTAGGTTCCAATCATTATATTACCAAAATCAGATTTTATGTATCATCCACAGCAGCTACTCAGGCTAATTATAATAACTGGACGGTGTATATGGGAAATACTACACAAGCTAATTTCCCTACTACTACCAGCTGGATTCCTGTCTCATCCTTAACGCAGGTATATTCAGACACAGTGCCTACCATGACGAATGGTAACTGGGTGGAACTTTTATTAACGACTCCTTTCTTATGGAATGGCACAAGCAATATTGTGGTTGCCGTTGATGAAAACACTGCAGGTACATCATGTACTGCCCAATGGGGAAGTTATACAGCGGGTACCAACAGAGGAATGCTGTATTACAACACCTCTAATAATCCTGACCCGACAAGTCCACCGACAGCCACCAGCAGATATTCCACCATTCCAAGAATACAGTTTGAAGCTATTGATTTACAACCATGTACCACAGCTCCGCCAACCAATATCAATATTTCCAATCTGACCTCTTCAACAGCCACTGTTTCATGGACTGTAACTGCAAATGCTACTTATGTATTAAGATACAGACAGATTGGTTCTCCTACATGGATTACCATAAACCCTGCTGCTAATCCATATACAATTTCAAACCTGAATGGAAATACTCAATATGAAGTACAGGTTTCTACGATCTGTGGTGGAACTCAGGGGCCATTCTCAGCATCCACCAACTTTACCACTCCGGCTATTAGCTACTGTAATACAGGTACTGCTACCGTTACAAACGGCTACATCAATAATGTTACCATGACCGGTGTGAATACACCAATCATGAGTAATAACTCAGGTCCTAGTACTTATACGGATTATTCCAATGATCCTGCTAAGCTTATCACTTTAGGACGTAACACAACAGGTAACGTATTGTCTGTGGGAAGAACTATCCTTTCCAGCACCTATTCTACCAATGCCTGGATCGACTTCAATGGAGACGGGATTTTCAACAATATCCCTTCTACAACTCCTGGAGGTGAAAGGATTATGAATTTAGGGTATTCCAATACGACTCCTGTAACAGCTACTTTTGCTGTTCCTGCCAATGCTTATATGGGAACCAACAAGCTGAAAATGCGTGTTATTGTATATTTATCTACGCCGGCTGATGCCTGTGCCAATCTTACCAGCAACGGGGAAGTAGAAGACTATCAGGTTAAATTTATAGATATTCCTGCATGTACTACTGCAGCACCAACAGGGATTACCATGAGTAACATTGCTGCTACTACGGCTACTGTTTCATGGATGGGAGCTACCGGTGCTACTTATTACGTAAGATGGAGAACAACCTCTCCTGTAGGAGCATGGGTTACTTCACCTCTTGTTACGACGAACAGTTATAACATTACAGGTCTTACAGAACAAACGGCTTATGAAGTACAGGTGGCTACCGTATGTGGTGGAACTCAGGGACCTTGGTCTACTTCTACACCATTTACCACCACCCCTATTACCTATTGT
>NZ_BAAFHL010000048.1:0-19216 GCF_042849955.1 Chryseobacterium barbadense | reverse complement strand
TTTCTCCTTTCGCAAAAGTAACTTTCGGAGATAAGCTTGTATTGAAAAAATTAGCAGAATTCCTGTCTCTGATGGCAAAATCTGTTTTCACGGTTTCTAATCCAACTCCCAAATCTGCATTTAAAACCACATCTGATTTCCCTATTTCAACAGCGTGCTTTGAAAAATTGGCTAAAATGGAAGCCTGATTTTCCTGAGCGTCAAAATGATCTTTCAGAAATGAAGATTTTACCCTTACGTCATTTAAAATTTCGTTAGAATAAAAATCATAGTATCCGTTTACTTTAAACTGATTGACCTTTTGTTTCAAATCAACATCAGAAGCTGGTTCTAAGGCATAAATTCCGTAATAGTTATAATTATTTAACCCATATTCTGCATTGGCATTGAATTTCCCTTTTTCTCCATACGCATTTAAAAATGCACCCAATGTTGCAGAATTTTGTTTGGAATCCCATGCATAATCCTTTTTTAAACCGTTTGTAGAAAGTACGTGAACATCCGCTCCTACTTCAAGCTTATTTTCCAACGTCGTAGAAATGTTAGCATCTGCAAGGATTTTCCCGTAATTCCCCATTCCGAACTGGAAATAGTTGTTTTGGGCCGTTGCATCAAATTTCGGAGTCACATCTTCCCCCTGAATCGTGGATGTTTTGAAATCGGAAACTGCAGGTACATCGGTGATATTATATCTTACAGGATTCTGAGATTTTTCTTCCGGCGGATAATTCTTAATGGTCTCCACAGAAGTCTTTTTCTTTTCGATCTTTTTAACTTCCGGTTCTCTTTTTTTATTAAGAATCAGTTTTTCTTCCTTGATCTGGGAGAACGCCAATGACGAAGCTCCTAAAAATAGTATGGATAATAATTGAATTCTTCTGTTCATTATTTTTTGTATTTATGTATTAAAGTAAAATGTATTAATGAGAATTTTCATGAATACTTTTTACAGGAATACGACAGTACATTTACTTTTTAATTTGTTTCTTCACTTCTTTAGCCTCTGCAACAATTTCCGGGAAATCCTGGTAATTGGCGATAATCTGGTCACAGGTATAACTTGCCTGATAATTATCTTTTAATCCGATATAGTTTTTAGCCATTAATACCAATGCTTTCGCACCCCAATATTCTTCCGAAGCATAGTTATTGGCCAGTTTAAAGATGGTTTCGTTAGAAGATTTGAATGCTTTCCCTTTATTTTGATAATAGGCTTTTGCATATAAAGCTTCTGCTGCTACTTCCGTATTGGAAGATTTTTCCAGGGAAGCGTAAGCTGTTTGGGCATCTTTATCTTTTCCGGAATTCATCAGGCTTCTTGCTTTGATCACTTTCGCCGTTTCAATGACTGCGGCGGAGTTTTTATTGTTGGCAATAACCGCATCTGCTAATTTTTCAGCTTCAGAGAAATTTTTCTCTTCCGCATACATCTTCATCAGCTCTACATTCGCATAGTTTCTGATGCTTACATTAGAAGAATTTCTGATATTTTCCAGGTATTTTTTAGCTTCCGCACTATTGCCCTGCGCTACATATATCTGTGCGATACGGGTTTGTGCATCATCCTGATAATCATTCTGAACATTGGCTACTTCCTGCAATACCAATAATGCTTTGGTTGCATTGTTGGTTTGATAATAGCTTTCCCCTAACTCATACTTAGCCTGGTAAAGCCCCTCTCCTGTCGGATTTTGCGTCAAATACTTTTCGTAATAAGAAATTGCACTCTTATAATCTTTCTTCGCAAAATATTGTTTTCCTGTAGAAAGGTTGATTTCATCAATTTCAGCAGCATCTACATTCACACCAATGTTTCTGGCAAAACTTTCATATCCGGCTACATCACCGTTTTTCGTGAAGATCGGTTTCGCAGCCTGAACAATTTTCTCTGCGTACGGGGTGTTCTTATATTGTTCACCTAATGATGTCAGCTCAGAAAGTGCTTTATCACTCTGGTTCATATCAATATAATTCTGTGCTCTATAAATAGAAGCGTTGGCGATCAGATCTTTGTCGGCTGAAGATTTAATAACTTTGGCAAAAGAATCATTCGAATTAGCAAAATCATCCTGCGCCGCATAAGCGGTTCCCATTTCATATTGGGCATCATCATAATATTCCGAATCCGGATATTTGGACAATAATGTTTTCAAGCTGTTGATCTTCGCCTGGGTATCTCCTTTAAAGCCTAAAGCCATTGCTTTTTGGTATAAGGTATAATCCGTTGCATCTTCATTCTTATCATAAATAGCAATCGCTTCATTCAGGTCATTATTGGCATAATGAATATCTGCTAAACGAAGCTCCGCATCATTTTTAAATTCAGGTTTAGGATTAGCTAAATATTGTCTGAAGTATTTTTCAGCCTGATCAAACTTTTTAGATTTGAAGTACGCATACCCCAAATCATAAGGCAATTGTTGCTTTTCAGGAAAGTTCTCATTGAGAAGCTTTTCATAACGTACAATAGCAGAAGGATAATTTCCTTTCTGATAATATACCTGACCCAGCCAGTATAAAGCTCTGCTGTTAAATTCTTTATTAATATCAAATTCTAAACTTCTTAGGAAATATTTCTCGGCTTCATCATAATTCCCTTTGTTGAATTCTTCCGTCCCTAGTAAATATGACACTTCCTGATCCACCTTATCAATATCCGGCGAAGAATCCTGAAGCTTATCGATTGCATTCAGGGTTTCTTTATAATTTCCTGAATACAGGTATGATTTCACCAACAATGATCTCATTTCAGGAGTATTCGGGTCATTTTGATTCTCGTTGATATAATTCTGAAGAACCGTTGAAGCACTTTCAAACGGGTTACCGATGTCATAACTCAATTTTGCGTATTGTTCATGAGCCAACTTCTTCACTTTGGCATCATAATCCATCTGGTACGACGAGCGAAACGCTGAAAGAGCTTCCTGTTTTTTATCAACAGCCAGATAAGCATTTCCTAATTGATAGTATGCATTTTGCGCTAATGCTGAATTACTGTTAATCAATTGGTTATAATAGGAAACCGCCTCGTCATATTTCTTAAGCTGAGCAGCTACAAATCCCATTTCATAAAGATCATTTTCAGAAGGATTTTGCTGAACACTCAGATAATCTTTCAAATGAGGATATGCTGAAGCATAATCTTTTTTCATAAAGTAGCTTTCACCAATGATCTTATGGACTTCCGCTTTATAAGAATCAGAAATATCTTCATTCAACAAAGCATTTCCTTCAGAAATGGCTCTATCATAATCCTTATCATTATAATACATCTGTACGTAATACGGACGTACCAACTTTGAATATTTCTCCTGATCTTTAACAGAATCAAAATACTGGAACGCTTTATCGTTTTGCCTGTTCGTATAATATAAATGTCCTAACATATAGGCAATATCCCCTTTCTGAGATTCGTCGGCTGTTTTGTAAGCTTCCTCCAACGCATCTGTGGCTCCTTTGGAATCCCCCATCATAAATTTAGCATATCCCAGCTTCAGAATATATTGGGTGTTTTCTTCTTTGGAAAGCTGATATTGGTTTACTTTCTTTAAAGTTTCCAGCGCTTTTTCAAAATCCTTTTTAGCCAGGTAATAATCTGCCAGGGGCATATGGGCCTGGGCAAAATAAGCAGAATTCGGGTACTCCTTCATAAAGGCGGCCAATCCTTCTTCAGCATGATTTTTCTGAAGGATCACTCCTATTACATTATCAAAAAACTGCGCGGCTTCCTTTTTCGATTGAGACAAGTGCTGATTGTAAAAATACTGCCTTGCATATTCGTATTGAGAAGCGTTGTATATTTTGGTCTGATAAAGGTTTTCGGCTAAACTGAATCTGTATTTTTCCTTCTGGGCGAAGTATTGGGACTGCTGAGCCTCGGAAATTCCGTAATAAAAAACAGCAGCAGCCAAAAGTATTTTTTTTGATTTCATTCTTTTGAATAAAAAAATTAGTCTATTATATCAACGAAAGTATTGAAAACTTATTGTTTAAACAAGCTTTGACGGGGATTCTGCTCCGTTATTTCTAAATTTTATGAATTAGTTAACATTTTTTTAATTAAATCATTACATTTGTTTTTTACTAATAGTGTTTAAGTATTAAAAAAGATTAACAAAAAAACGAACGAATGTCTTCAAATATTTTCAGGAAAAAGTCAATTTCAACTATATTACAACAAGGTGGCGATGGAGAAGACCATGGAGGACTCAGCAAAGTGCTTAATGTAAGAGATTTAACTTTTTTCGGAATAGCAGCCGTGATTGGCGGCGGAACTTTCAGCGCTATTGGTAATGCCTGTTTCCAAGGTGGCCCCGGTGTTGTTCTGCTGTATGTGATTTGTGCGATAGCATGTGGATTTACAGCTCTTTGCTATGCAGAATTCGCATCCCGTGTTCCTGTTTCCGGAAGTGCTTATACCTATGCTTATGTTTCTTTCGGGGAGCTTTTTGCATGGATCATCGGTTGGGCTCTTATCATGGAATATTCCATAGGAAATATTTATATAGCTTTTTCGTGGAGCGGATATTTCACCAATCTTCTCGGAACATTCGGAATCCATTTACCGGAATGGATGACAATCAATTATCATGAAGCCCATACTGTATTTACATCTCAAAATCCCGATGTAAACAGTGAAGGATATAAAGCCTGGGCCACCGCACCTATGATTGGAAACCTGAAATTGGTTTTTGACCTGCCTGCTTTTTTAATTAATGTCATTATTACCTATTTGGTTTACAGAGGAGCCAAAGAATCTAAAAACCTTAGCAATGCTATGGTTATTATCAAGCTTGCCATCATTGCCTTGGTCATCATCGTGGGTTGCTTTTATGTGGATATTGATAACTGGACTCCTTTTATGCCCAACGGTTTTGGAGGGGTTATGGCTGGAGTTTCTGCTGTTTTTTATGCCTACATAGGATTTGATGCCGTCTCTACTCTCGCAGAAGAGAGCAAAAACCCACAAAAAGATCTCCCTAAAGGAATGATCTATTCATTAATAATATGTACTGTTATTTATATTATCATGGCTTTGGTTTTAACAGGAATGGTTTCCTATACACTTTTAGGTGTAAGTGATCCTCTTGCAGAAATTTTTGCCATCAAAGGGGTAAAATGGATGCTTTTCATTGTTTCTATTGCGGCTGTTGTGGCTATGACGAGTGTTCTTCTGGTTTTCCAGATGGGACAGCCGAGAATCTGGATGACGATGAGCCGTGACGGTTTAATGCCTAAAAAATTTGCGGAAATTCACCCGAAATACAAAACGCCAAGCTTTGCTACCATTATTACAGGGTTGGTTGTAGGATTACCTATATTTTTCACTGATGAGAAGCTTGTGTTAGATTTCACCAGTATCGGGACTTTATTTGCCTTTGTGCTTGTTTGTGGTGGTGTTTTGGTATTAACAAGCAAAAAAGAAGAGTCTGATGAACCTACCAGAGGGAAATTCAGAGTTCCCTATATCAATGCAAAATTTATACTTCCTGTATTATACATTCTTTCATTAGTATTAATCAATTATTTATTCCCTGGCTATTTTAAAAGTCTATTTGATTTCAGTGATGGAAAAATAGAGACCAATCTTCCACTTATCATTTTCTATGTGGCTTGTTTTGTCCTTTCTATTTTGGCATTTATCAAAAACTATTCATTAATTCCTTTGTTAGGTCTGGTTTCCTGTCTTTATCTTCTTACCGGGATGACGGCTTCCAACTGGGCTTGGTTCTTCTGCTGGCTTTTGGTAGGCCTTGTCATCTATTTCCTTTACGGATATAAGAATAGTAAACTCAGAAGCTTAAAATAAATACAAAATAAAAAAGGCAAAAATGTAAATACATTTTTGCCTTTTTTATTTTAAGCATTCTTACCCAAATTGGCGGAATTATTGCTTTCAACTTTTTAGAAACTTTAAACTAATCATACCATGTCTGAAAGAATAAAAACATACAACGAATTTTATCAGTTTTATCTTACCGAACACCGTAAAACAGGAACGAGAATTTTTCATTTTATAGGAACCCTGCTCGTTTTTGTAGTAATAGGGTACGTCATCAGCTCAGGAAAAGAACGGTTTTTATGGTATATTCCTATTGTAGGATATGGATTTGCCTGGTTCAGCCATGCTCTGATCGAAAAGAATAAACCTGCAACGTTTAAATATCCTTTATGGTCACTAATTTCAGATTTCAGGCTGTTTTTTGAACTGATGATCGGAAAGCAGAAGTTTTATGGAAATTAACCTTAACTGCATAAGTCACAAAAGATTTTCCGGCAATATGTTCTTATAATAATTTCGGGCGGGTGCAAAGCACCCGCCCGAAATTATTCTTAATTATTAAAGCGTTTCTTAAAGCTGAACTTAAGCCGGTTCATCAATCCCGGTTCAATAATGTCAATTCCTAACCCGAAATTACTGTCTGCAACCGTGTGATGTGCGGTCCGGAAATCTTCAAATTCAGAGGGTGGAATTTCCAGATTCACCAAAGGCTGATAATCTATAAAAACAGTTGCTCCGTTTTTGGCGATCTTCTTACGGCTGGTGTATTCAAAATACGGATTTTTAATGGTGCTTTCCTGAGCGGTATACTTTTCATCAGTATCTATTTTCTGATCGGTATACAGCTGGATCTCGTATTTTTCACTGTCGAAATTATGCCAGAAAGGCAAATCCTTGTGCATGAAATCTCTTGCGCTTGCCTTCACTACATTACGGTCAAAATACATCAGGAAACGATTATTTTTCGCATCAACGTAATATGGATTTTCAACGGTTGCCTGGTACTGGATTTTAAATTCATTAAGCTTTTTATCATCGCTTACAATATCAATAATAGCATCTTTAAAGATATTCCTTACGTCTGTTCCATTTCTGTCATTAGAATAATTCAGGCTGTAGAACAGAAAATTATTCCAACTGTCCACCACTTCCCTTTTATTCGTGTTTTTAAAATACCTTCGCATCGCATTGGCCCGGTTGCCTTTATAAGTAGTAACTAATTTCAGGTTCCCTTTGCTATCCTGAGCATGGAATTCCACTTTCTCGTCAATACAGTAATAAGGGAATTTATATGCTTTTCTTTCCTGTAAGTCCTGGTTGCGCTTCACTTCAAGATAATGCATGAAATAGATAAATCCTCTGTTTTCAATCAGCCCGAATTCATCACGGACAGTAGCATCAATAAAATATGTTTCTCCTTTATGATTGATTTTCACAATTACGTGGTTGAAGCTCAATAAAGAAGGCAGGTAATATTTAATATAAAAATCCGTATGGAAATTTACCAGAACGATAGAAGAGTCAACCCCGATATAATCCAGGATCACTTTTAGCAGAACCGATTTGGCTTTACAGTCTCCCTGTTTATTCTCATAAGTGACCGCCGGCTCCTGTGGCTTATGTCCGTTCATTTCATCCGCATTGAAGATGTAATAAATATGATTCTGAACATATTCAATGGCAAACTGAAGCTTCTCATCCGGATCTGTAATGGCATCCAGTTTTTCAACGAGATTCGGAGCAAACTCCTTTAAAGAGACTTTATTGAAAATCTCTTCATAAATCGGAGCAATATAGTTGGATAAATCTTTCCAGTTACTTTCGGTAGCAAAATCTATAAAAGGAAAAATCTCACGATTGGCATCTACCGGATTGATGTAATTTTCTTCATCAATAACAAACCGTTCTCCTTTTCTCAGGTAACTGATCTCAGGCTCCAGAACATTCCCCTGTTCGTCCCTGAAGAATGTTTTCTTATAAGCAATCGTTTCATTACGTTCATTGATAAAGGTAAATCTGAAATTTCCGTAAGCCCAATAATTATCAGGGCTTACCCATACATATTTAGAAAACTCTTTTCTCAAAAAATCACGGTCTGTAAAGGTTTTCACACGGGTATCTTCCAGAATCAGAATATCATAGAGCCTTAAATCTTTTATCGTGATATTGATTTTCTTGGTACTGCTTAAAATTCCGCCGCTACTCTGGTTTTCATTATCTAAAACCTTAATTTTGGTATCGGGAATTTTATCAATTAAAATACCATCTCTCAAAACGCTGATTCTGTGAATGTTGTATATTTCATTTTCTTCAACAACAACATCCGTTACAGAAGCTCTTTCAAGATTGGAAGGTTCATTAAGCGTATAAGCCATACAAACATATTCCTTATTTTCCGTATTGCTTGTATGATAAATTTTATCAAGAAAATAGCAATAGTCTCTTCCGTCCTTCATCTGGCTGTTTGAGAAGTCAGATTCTTTTATTCTACTTTTCAGCTGTTCATCGTCCATACTTCCCGCCCATATTTCCGGTTGCTGGATCCTGTAATTTTCAAATGGCATCGGATTCTCCATATTATATTACTTTGTGGTTTTGGTAAAAAGTTAAGGGGTTTAAATTAGCTAATTAAAAAGTAAAAAACAAGAGTAGATTAACGACAGTGTATATTTTGCTCACGTAGAGTTCGGCACGGTAATTGCCGCCTAAGAGATAAAATCAGAATTATGAAAAGTATCCAAACACTTTTAAAAGGGTCTGTCTTTGCCTTATTTTTTTTGACAATTGCGCAATGTACGGCTTCTGCCCATGCGACTAACGGAGATGAAAAAACATTTATTATAGGTCCTGAAACAGCAGACTGTACAGGGGTTGCTCCTATGAAATGTCTTCAGGTAAAAGAAAAGCAGGAAGATAACTGGACCAATTTCTACAGCAATATTGAAGGTTTCACCTATGAGCCGGGATATGAATATGTTTTAAAGGTAAAAACCGAAAAAATTGCCAATCCGCCGGCAGACGCTTCCTCCATTAAGTATACTTTGATCAAGCAGGTTTCCAAAACCAAGAAATAAATAAAAACTCCCGAAATCCGGGAGTTTTTATTTAATGTTCATGTTCTTTTGTTGGAGGCGGATAATTTCCTTTAGTAACTTCTCCCACCGTATTCGCCGTTGTCATGGCAACAACCAGGTCATTCAACATATTGCTTGCCGCTGTTGGCGAATTCGGCAACAGGACAAGATTACTTCTGTTACTGGCCCCTACGGAATGTAAGGTATCATAGTGTTGTGTAACAACGATCAATGCAGAAGCTTCATGAGAATTGATATCTACATTATTCAGCATTCTCACAGATTCTTCAAGACCTTTGGCAATCTCTCTCCTTTGATCTGCAATACCCTGACCTTGTAATTTTTTAGATTCAGCTTCTGCTTTTGCCACTGCAACAATTCTGATTCTCTGTGCTTCAGATTCATATTCTGCGGCAGTTTTTTCTCTTTCAGCGGCATTGATCCTGTTCATGGCATGTTTTACCTGCTCATCCGGGTCAATATCCGTTACCAATGCTTTAATGATATCATATCCATAACTTTGCATGGCTTCCTGCAATTCCCCTTTTACGGCAATGGCAATATCGTCTTTTTTCACAAAGACATCATCCAGCTTCAGTTTAGGAACTTCTGCTCTTACCACATCAAAAACATAAGACGTAATTTGGTTTTCCGGATTTTCCAAACGGTAATAAGCATCTCCGACCTGGGTTCTGATCACCTGGTACTGAACAGAAATCTTCATTTTAATGAAAACGTTATCCAAGGTTTTTGTATCGATCATCACATCCAGCTGCTGAATTCTAAGATTTAATCTTTTGGCAATCTGATCGATGATCGGAATTTTGAGGTGAAGCCCGGAATGTCTTACGGACTGGAATTTTCCGAAACGTTCAATAATAGCAGCGGTTTCCTGCTTCACTACAAAGAATGAGGCAAAAAGAATAATTAGGCCGAAAAAAATAAGCGGAGCTAATAAAAAAGGGAAATTCATAGTTTAATATTTTTTTGAATAAGTCGCAGTAACTTATGTTTTGTTATAAATATACCACATTATTTTCAATATTAAACGGTCATTCCTATATCAATTCCCTTTATTTTTCTGTAAAGATCAGTGGCATAGTTATCTGTCATCCCTGAAACAAAGTCAATAACACCCAATACTCTCTGATAATCTGTACCCTCTTCATAGACGAATTGTTTAGGAAGAAGTTTTAAGGCCATCTTATCATAAGATTTTCTTTCCTCTTTTGATTTCAGGATGGATGGGATAAAATGATCCAATAACTCATACATTACATTATACCCTGCATTCTCAATCTCAACCACAGCTTTATGGTTATAGATCTTTTCAATGGAGAAGCTTTCGATATCCTGTAATGTTTTATTTTCGGATTTATATATATCCAGTAATGCTTTATCTAAATTCCCTTCAAGTATCTTGGTGAAATACTGTTTGTATAATGCAATGGATTTATTGATCAAAGCATTAATTACTTTTGCTCTCAGATAAGAAATCTTTTCGTTATCATTTCCGATAGAATCCAATTTTCTTTTCACCCTGTCTACATCATCGGTCTCAGATTTTACCAACTCAAAAAACAGGTTTTTGCAGTCTGCGGTGGATACAATACCCAGTCTGTGGGCATCTTCCATATCGATAATATTATAGCAAATATCGTCTGCTGCTTCTACCAGCCAGACAAACGGGTGTCTTTTGAAAATATGGGGCTCTTCACTTTCAGAAATCAGTTGGGTTCCTTTGGCAATATCTAAAAATGTCTCTTTTTCATTCTGGAAAAACCCGAATTTCTTTCTGTGAATGATTCCTTTTTTTTTGGCAATAGCTTCACACGGATATTTGGCAATACTGGCCAATGTGGTCATTGTAAGCTGAACTCCGCCTTCATCTTTTCCCTGCTGCTGGTGCGTTAAAACCCTGATTGCATTTGCATTTCCTTCAAAGTTCACCAGATCTGCCCATTCTTTCTCAGAAAATTTAGGTTTCAGGTCTTTTTCATTTTTTTCAAAATAGCTTGCAATGGCATCTTCTCCGGAATGTCCAAAAGCCGGATTTCCGACATCATGACATAGACAGGCAGCAGCAATGACGTTTCCAAGATTGTGAAGATAAAAATTCTTTGAATCTTCCGTAAGATCATTCTGAAAGCTTTCAAAAACAAACTCTCCTATGATGCTTCCCAAACTTCTTCCCACTGATGAAACTTCCAGAGAATGCGTTAAGCGGTTATGGACAAAAACACTTCCGGGAAGTGGAAAAACCTGTGTTTTATTCTGAAGCCTCCTAAATGCGGACGAGAAGATGATCCTGTCAAAATCTCTCTGAAAATCCGTTCTTGAAGCTTTAGTATGAGGGTTGTTTCCTGTACGCTGATTGGTATAAATCCGGTTTAAATTCATCATTTTTCAAAATTACTTCAAATTTTATTTGTAGTAAAGAAATCCATTATTTTTTTCAAAAAAAGACCGTATTAAAAGCGGTATGCATCCGTAAAAACCCTTGAAGAACTTTACTGTTCTTACCTTAACTTAGTTCAATAAAAAACGAAAACCATGTCTGAATTATTAAAACAAATACTGGGTAGCACCATCACCACCACTCTGATTACCTCTGTTATTGTTTATTTCTTCCATAAAAGAACCGAAAAACAGAATGCTCTTATCAAAAGGGAATTTGAAAAACTCTCCCAAAAAGACAACGCTCATTTTGAGTGGAGAAAAAACACGGTGGAGTTACTGGGACAGGTTTACATTCATCTTAACCGTACTTCTTTGGGCTTTAAGAATACCTATTCCAAACTAAAAAAATATGATCCTTTTTATGAAAATGAGATTATGTACCATTCCAATAAGCATATCCGGGATGTACTGATCAGTAACGGGCATTATCTGCCGCCGGACTTGCTGGATGAAGCTACAAAACTCATTGAACATTTTGATGCGTGGCTAACGAAATATAACCAGGTACGAACCATAGAAAAAAATGATCAGATAAAACAAATTTATGTAGGTCCGGATGGATTCCGTTTTCCTGAAAATGCAGAAAAAATGTTCAAGGATAAATATGTAGAGATGTTCAACAGTTTGCATGAATGACCTTTTCCTGCTTTTTCAATGGCAGCATTCTTGCTTTGGATTACCTAAATTCTTTTTATGCCGGAAGGTCCATCCATACTATTGATGAAAGAAAGTCTGCAAAAATTTACAGGTGAAAAAATCATTGATGCTTCCGGAAATGCCCAGTTTGATAAGGAGCCTTTACAAGGAAAGATCTTACTTAAAATCCGAATTTTTGGAAAACAGACTTATCTGGTTTTTGATGAATTCTGTATAAGAATCCATCTGCTTATGTTTGGTTCTTATAGTGTGGATGAACAGACAAAACCCGATCAAAGCCTTCGTTTGGCCCTGAAATTCAAAAACGGAAGTTTTTATTTTTATACCTGCTCCGTAAAAGCCCTTGCTCTTAAGCATTTATCTCAAATTGATTGGGAAACAGATGTTTTAAGTGATCTGTGGAACCCTCAAAAGGCAGAGAAGAAATTAAAAGCCAAACCTCAGATGATGGTTTGTGATGCATTATTGGATCAGGATATTTTTTCAGGAATCGGGAATATCATAAAAAATGAAGTACTGTTCAGAATCGGAGTACAGCCCGAAAGCCTGGTTGGAAATTTACCTTCAAAGAAACTGAAAGAACTAATTAAGGAAGCCAGAAACTACAGCTTCGATTTTTTGGAATGGAAAAGGGAATTCGTCCTGAAAAAACACTGGCTGGCTCATACTAAAACAACTTGCCCAAAATGTGGGCAAAAGCTCATTAAAAAATATACAGGTCTTGGTAAGAGACGAAGTTTTTATTGCGAGAAAGATCAGAAGCTGTATTAATCCTAATGCGTTCCCATTTTAGAAAAGAGGTTAATAACCATCACCCCAATAATAATTAAAACAATTCCCATAACAGCAGGCCAGTCCGGAACCTGCTTAAAAGCAATGATTCCTATAATTGTAATGCAGACAATTCCCACTCCGGACCAAATTGCATAGGTAATTCCTACCGGAATCTGGCGAAGTGTAAGACTTAGACAATAAAAAGCGGCTGAATACCCTATGACTGTAACTACAGACGGCACCAGCTTTGTAAACCCTTCGGATTTTTTCAGAAAAGTAGTGGCTATGATTTCAAAAACAATAGCCAACATCAGATACATATAACTTCTTCCCATACTTGCTTCTTCTTTATGGCAAAATTAGTAAATCCATTATTAAAGATTTTGTTCATATAGCTATAAAATTCTGATTAAAAGCGTTTAAAAACGAACTTCTTATCAAAGAAATCACTTAGTGTTGAAATTTATACGTCTCAAAAACGCTCTTTTCACAACTGTTATGCACCTCATTCTTTCTATTTTGTTTTGTCAGGTTCACTATAGAAGCCTTCAAAAGCTTGTGAATTTTTTAATTTTTTAAACAAAACATAATTAAACCAACAATAAATTCACAATAATATATTAAATAAATATAAACTAAAAGTTACTTAAATTTAACACAAACATCCATAAACAACTGATATACATCATGATTTTAGACTTGCAATATCAATTTAAAGTCGTAACTTTGCATTATCAAATTAACAAAAATAAACAAATAAATTAAAAATTAAGCAAAATGGTAACTTACATCGGAATTGCAACATGTTTAGTAGTAGTCGCTTCTTATTTCGCAACTGTTAGAAGAGAAAACACTAACTAAAATTTTCAGAACTGAATTGTATTGTTTATGTTTTTTAATCTGAATACTCAGATTGCTGCTCTTTTACTCATCGGGAGTAAAAGGGCCCAAAAACATAAAAACACCGTTTATTAAAAACGTAACAAATTTTAATATTATATTAGTCTAGCCGAACTTGAAGTTCGGCTTTTCTTTTTACTTTTCAGAAAATTTTATCTTTGCAATCATTAATTTTTGAATCATGAATCTGTACAATCTTATTATCCAGGACAAAGAAGAGGTAACGCTGAATGATGTTTTTCTAGATCCGGCCAACAAGGAACAGTTTGTACAGCTCATTAAAGAACATACCTATATCAAAGAACTTCAGGAATACGGGCTTCCTGTCAACAATAAAGTTCTTCTTCAGGGTAGCTCAGGTTGTGGAAAGACCATGACCGCCAAAGCCATTGCGAGTGCTTTAGGGAAAAGCATCATCATCCTTAATTTAAGCAATATTGTTTCTTCCCGAATCGGAGAAACCTCCCAGAACATCAAAATGATCTTCGATAAAGCGGGCCGTGAAAGATCTGTGCTTTTCCTTGACGAACTGGACCAAATCGGGAAAGCAAGAGGAAGTGACGATAAAGATGTGGGCGAAATGAGAAGATTAGTGAATACTTTGCTTCAACTGATCGATTATTATCCTGAAAATGCTCTTTTGCTTTGTGCTACCAATCATCCTGAAATTATTGATACGGCTTTGATCAGACGTTTTCAATTGAAAATTAATTATGAAATGCCTTCCAAAGAGTTTCTGGATCAGTATTATGATAATTTGTTGTCTCAATTTCCAGAGGATATGAGGAATATTGAGCGTCAATATGGGATTTCTTTTGCAGAGGCGAAGGATTATGCGTTAACGGTGGTGAAGGGGAATTTGATTAGAAAGTTGGAAGCAAAGAATGAAACTATTGCATGAAAAACTTAATCCGAATAACATCAATAATATCTTATTTTTCAATAATCCTTGTGGGACAAATGATTGGACTTCCATTTATTTTATGGTTAATTCTCACTGTTTTTGATTTTGGAAATATTGATCAATTGTTTGCCATACTTGGAGTTATTGGTATTACATTAAATTTCACAAAGTGGAAGAATAAAATTTCAGTAACAATTATTAGTTTAATATTAATGTTATCTCCTATAATAAGTAGATTAATGCAAGCTCCAATAAAAATGTTTGACTATTTAGCTTTTAAAATCCCATTTGCTGTTTTCTTAATCACATATGCTATTTTTATTATAATGAATATGATTGAAAGAAAGAAAGTTGTTTGAAGCAATTGGGAAACCTATATAAAAACCTTTTTCTCATTAATAAAAACAAAAATCCCTCTCAAAACTGAGAGGGATTTATTATATCTAAAAACTTTTAATTACATATAAGCTTCAATCGGCTCACAAGTACAAACTAAGTTTCTGTCTCCGTAAGCTTCATCTACTCTGGATACAGAAGCAAAGAATTTGTGGTCTCTCACCCACTCTAGCGGATACGCTGCTTTTTCTCTGCTGTATGGCTTATCCCAAGAATCTGAGATCACCAATTGCTCTGTGTGAGGGGCATTTTTCAATACGTTGTTGGTTGCATCTGCTTCTCCGTTAGCAATTTCATCGATTTCTTTTTTAATAGAAATTAAAGCTTCTGCAAAACGATCAATTTCTGCTTTGCTTTCAGATTCTGTAGGCTCGATCATTAATGTTCCGGCTACTGGGAAAGAAACTGTTGGAGCATGGAAACCATAATCCATTAATCTCTTCGCTACATCAGCTACTTCAATTCCTAAAGACTTGAACTGTCTGAAATCTACGATACATTCGTGAGCTACTTTTCCGTTCTCATTAGAATATAAGATTGGGAAATGCTCTGCTAATATTTCTTTTAAATAGTTGGCATTTAAGATCGCATGTTCAGTAGCTTTTTTCAAGCCTGAAGTTCCTAACATTTTAATGTAAGCGTAAGAAATATTCAAGATCAATCCTGAACCGTAAGGTGCAGCTGAAATCCCTTCAATAGCTTCTTTAGAACCAATTCTGATGTTCGCATTGGTCGGAAGGAATGGAACTAAATGTTTAGCCACACAGATTGGCCCCACTCCAGGTCCTCCTCCTCCGTGAGGAATGGCGAATGTTTTGTGAAGATTCAAGTGACAAACGTCTGCTCCAATGTTTCCAGGACTTGTATATCCCACCTGAGCATTCATGTTGGCACCGTCCATATATACCTGTCCTCCGTGTTGGTGGATCAGGTTGGTAATTTCTTTGATATTTGCATCGAAGAATCCGTAGGTAGACGGATACGTGATCATTACACAAGATAAGTTTTCAGAATGCTGTTCTGTTTTTGCTTTTAAGTCTTCGAAATCAATTTCTCCGTTCTCAAGATTTTTAACCACAACAATTTTCATCCCTGCCATTGCCGCGGAAGCCGGATTGGTTCCGTGGGCAGACTGAGGAATCAATACTACATTTCTGTGAGCTTCACCTTTTGATTTGTGGTATTCTCTGATCACCATCAATCCTGCATATTCTCCCTGAGCTCCTGAGTTAGGCTGAAGGGATGTTCCTGCAAAACCAGTGATTTCCGCTAAGTCTTTTTCAAGCTCACGAATCATTTCCTGGTAGCCTTCTGCCTGATCAACCGGTACGAAAGGGTGAACACTTCCCCAGTTATCCCAAGAAAGCGGTAACATTTGGGTTGCTGCATTAAGCTTCATCGTACAAGATCCCAAAGAGATCATAGAATGCGTTAATGACAAATCTTTTCTTTCCAGACGCTTGATATAACGCATCAATTCTGTTTCCGTATGGTATTTGTTGAATACTTCTTCCGTAAGGATTTCATCTTTTCTCAAGATATCCGCAGGAATGCTGTATCCTTCTTTGATTTCTAATTTGAAAGCCTGCTTATCTTTGAAATGGGCAAAAGAAGTCATCAAGTAATTCAGCTTCTCAAGGGTGGTACTTTCGTTGATAGCAATGCTTACCACTCCTTCCGTGAAGTAATTCAGATTGATTTTATGATCTTTCATCATTCTCATCAATCTTCCTTTTTCATCTTCGGTCATTAAAATTTTTACTGTATCGAAGATTGGTTCTTCCACCGTGTTGTACCCTAAAGCTTTAAGACCATTGTTCAAAGCGTTGGCTTTAAAGTGGATCTGATCTGCGATATAGTTCAATCCTTTCGGGCCGTGGTAAACGGCATACATTCCTGCCATTACCGCCAAAAGAACCTGAGCTGTACAGATGTTTGAAGTCGCTCTTTCTCTCTTGATGTGCTGTTCTCTGGTCTGTAAAGCCATTCTCAATGCACGTCTTCCGTACATATCCTGAGAAACCCCGATAATTCTTCCCGGGATGTCTCTCTTATACTCTTCTCTACAAGCAAAAAATGCTGCGTGAGGACCTCCGTATCCCATTGGAATACCGAATCTCTGAGTAGTACCTACTGCACAGTCAGCTCCCATGGTAGCCGGTGATTTTAATTTCACTAACGCCATCGGATCACAAGCTACAACAACTTGTAGATCAAGTTTTTTATAATCTACGATATTTTCTGTGTAATCCAGAACGATACCGTTTTTACCAGGATACTGTAATAGAACTCCGTAGTAAGAACCATCAAACTCATGCGTTTTGTGATCACCTACCACGATCTCGATTTCCAATCCTTCCGCTTTAGTTTTTAAAACAGAAACAGTTTGAGGTAAAACCAAATCGGAAACAAAGAACTTATTAGCATTCACTTTTTTCTGATCTTTCGTTCTGTTGTTAAAGAACATGTGCATCGCTTCTGCAGCAGCTGTAGATTCATCCAGTAACGAAGCATTTGCCAGTGCAAAACCTGTAAGATCACATACAACAGTCTGGAAATTAAGAAGAGCTTCTAATCTTCCCTGTGCAATTTCTGCCTGATAAGGAGTATATGCCGTATACCAGCTAGGATTTTCAAAGATGTTTCTCTGAATAGCTGATGGTAAAAGTGTATTGTAATACCCAAACCCAATATAGCTCGTAAACTCCGTATTCTTCGATGCCAATTCCTTTGAACGGATCAGCATTTGGTATTCTGAAAGAGGTTCTGAGATGTCAAGGTCTTTTTCTAAACGGATAGAGGATGGGATGGTTTGAGAAATTAACTCTTCAATACTTGAAACGCCAATTTTTTCCAACATAGCCTGTTTATCGGCTTTATTTAAGGAAATGTGACGGTTCACAAACTGTTCTGTATTCATTTTTTATATTAGATTTTGTTTGTAAAAAAGATGGGTAAAATTACAAATTTTTAAGGGATTGCACAAGAGAGGAAAATCGGCAGGAAATTGGTGAAAAAATTAAATAACTGTTTCCCTTTTTGGGTTTAAAACCATTTTCTGTGGGCTAAATTCAAGATAGATTCTGTCTTTTTCAACCATAAAAACTATCATTAAACATGCTGATTATCAGGTTTCAGATATTTTTTGAAAATTTATTAATTATATTTATTCTAAATTAATATATTTGCAGCATGAATATGATTGTTCCATTCAAAGTAGCACCATTAGCCCCTGCATACTCTGCTTCTCATGAAGAGATGTATTGTGGAAAAAAGTCTTGCTGTAAGAAATTCAAAACGGGAAAAAGATGCAAAAAATGCCCGGGAAGAAAAAAGCTGGCTTAGCTAAAGTTTTTTACCAAAAAATACAGCGCCAACGCTAACAGTATAACTGCCATCAAAATTTTCACAATTTTCGGTTGGCCATGTGGATTAGTTGCAGTTCTCGGCTGTGATTTGAACAGATCTTCCACATCATTTCTGAATTTCTCGCCATCATTTTCAAAAACTTCCGTAATGGTAATCCCCTTTACAACCGTTTTATGCAGCAATGAATTGGTGGCATGAAGTAAAAGCTGGAATTTACCATCTTTAAATTCCGTAATTTTAAAAACTCTTTCTCCATAAGGCTTTTCCAGCCCGGAAGGAAGCACTTTCACCACATCCGCATTGCTGGTCTGCCAGTTGATGATGATCTCCTCTCCTTTTTTTGCATGAATTTTATTGGAAGTAAATGTCTTAATAGATGGCGGAATGTTATACCTGAAACTTTTCTGATGATTCTCTAAATTCTGATCATACGTCCTTCTTTTGGCAGCATCGCTCAGAATCTCATACGCTTCCTGAATTTCACGGAAACGGTCAGCAAAAAAATCATCATTTTCATTTTTATCGGGATGATATTTTAAGGAAAGCTTTCGATACGCTTTTTTGATGTCTTCTTCTGAAGCATCCTGAGAAATCCCTAGAAAATAGTAGTAATCTTTCATGTAACTATGCAAAAATAAGGATTTATTTTCCGAATAGACGGGTTTCAATATCAAAATATCGTTGTCATTCTGAGCGCAGCGAAGAATCTCAAAATGAGCCAGCTTAGATTACTACGGAATGACAAATAAGATCAAGACGGTGAAGTGAGATTCTTCGCTGCGCTCAGAATGACAGAATGGAAAGACTGAATAAAAAAGTTCCGGGGCGGGGGGGTGGGCGTACCGCCGCCCGCCCCAAAAAATTAATATTTTTTTATTAAAAGTTTAATATACTGCGTAT
>NZ_BAAFHL010000047.1:0-19475 GCF_042849955.1 Chryseobacterium barbadense | reverse complement strand
ATACTTAATTTGATCAGAATTATTTTCGCCTTGCAGATTGAGCGGATTATCCAGATGATTTGTTTTAATAATCAAAATCGGTGTCCAGTGGTATAATTTGTTTGAAATCACGTTTCAGCAAAGCTCTAAACTTGAAGCTGCGATATTGAGTATTTAAAATTTGCATCTTTAAATAAATTATTATTTTTTAATTTTGTTCCATGGATTTACGAGATCAACTTAAGAACCTTTTTCCTGATCATGAAGAGCAGGATTTTGAAATGCCTCAAGAGGAATTCAAGCAAAAAGAGCCTTTGGTATGCAAGTTTGAAAAAAAAGGAAGGAACGGAAAACCCGTAACCTTAATTGAAGGCTGGGAAGGCAGCGAAGAAGAACTGAAAAACATTTCCAAAAAGATCAAAACCACTTTGGGGATCGGTGGTTCTGAAAAAGACGGTGTGATCATCATTCAAGGGGATAACCGTGACAAAATCATGGAAATCCTTAAAGATATGGGATATAAAACAAAAAGAGTCGGCGGATAATCAGAAATAAATCTGAGTTTCCGGTAATAAAGCTCTTAGTTTATCAATTTTTAACTTTTCTATAGGATTTCCTGTAAGAATCAGTGTTTTCAGGTTTTTTAATTCTTTCAGTTCTTTCGGGAGGTCTGTTATTTTATTGTTAGCAAGATTTAAACTGACAATATTCTTTAGTCCTCTTATTTCAGGTGAAATCTGCCTGATATTATTCTGACCTACATTTAAAAATTCAAGGTTTTTGGCACGGAACAGCTGATCAGGCAAACTGATGATGGCATTCTGCTGCAGTTCAAGGTATCTTAATTGTTCAGGAAGGTCTATATTTCCCAAATCATTAATCTGATTCGCGGAAAGGTTTAAAAATTTCAGGTTTTTGATTTTCCGGAGATCTTCATCAATAAAGCTGATCTGGTTCCCCTGCAGGTTGATTTCCACTAAAGCAGGAATTTGAAGTAAAGCTTCAGGGAATACATTCAGGTTGTTGGCATCCAGTTGAATAACTTCCAGATTCTGAAGCTGCGCCACATTTGGGTTAACAGATGTCAGGCTGTTCAAGCTCATTGAAAAAGTTTTCAGCTTTTTCAGCTCTCCTATTTCATTAGGGATATATTTAATGCTGTTCTGATTGGCGTTTAATATTTCAAGTCCCTTCAGGGTAAAGATTTCCTGATCCATTTTTTCCAGCTTATTTCCCATAATATTTAGGAAAAACAGTGAATTCAATTTTTTAATATCCGGAGGAATATTAAATAATGATTTATCTCTAAAGCTTATGCTGTATACCGTTTCTTTACTTTTCAGAGCATCTTCAATATTTGTGTATGTGGGATATTTCACAGGATCGATCTGAGCTGCGACCTGAATCATGGAAAGAGATGAAATTAATAGAAAAAGCTTTTTCATAAATAGAGAAAAGCTGCCGGCAAAAAGAATCTTTACCGACAGCTCAAGAAATTATTAATAGTTTATTTTTTAAGAACTTTTACCATTTTCTGGAATCCGCCTTCTGCTTCGATATTAACAACCAGGATACGGGATGCTTCAAGCTGGGAAGTAAAATCAAGGTCTAATGAAGTATACGAACCTGTGAATTTATTGCTGTAAACCACTTTACCATCCACACTGTACGCAGTTACTGTAATGTTTTTTAAGGTTTTAGGAGCATTAACCTTTACAATTCCTGAAGTAGGATTCGGAGATATCGTAACACTATTTTCAACATTCTGATCAATTGTTCCCAATGATCCGGTTGTTCCCAAATTCTCTTTAAGAGCTACTACGATGGTAGCCGATTTTCCTCTGTAGTCAATAGTATTTCCGGTGGCATCAATATCTGTAGCGATAGTAGCATCCGGATGCTGAATAGAGAAGAATCCGAATTTGTGATCCGGTGTAAAAGTAAGACCGGTTGGTTCAGATCCTGCAGGCATGGAAGCAAAAAGTCTTACTTTAGGGTTAGCCTGGGTATGATCCGGAGCAACTACCCAAATGTAATTCTTTCCTCCGTCCTGAAGTACCCAAAGATTTCCCAATTCATCAAAAGTAAGGTTATCATTACCATCGCCCCAAGCTTCAGTTTTCATCCCTTGTGCCGTATTGAAAGAATAATTTGTAGTAAGACCTCCTACGAAAGTTTCTACCTGAGAAGCCGTAGCACCGTCATCTTGTAATCTGTATACTTTATTCAGCCCTTTAGCCGTAAAGTATATTTTACCATCCAAAGGGCTGATCTCCACATCTTCCACTCCATTAAAAGTGGTACCACCTAAGGAATGTGCTGCAGACGCCACAGTGTTCTGATCTGCTTTTATTTTGTTCGGAACCTGAACCCAAACGGCCGTTGTTGTTACAGGATTTCCGTTGCTTAATCCCTGGTCCAGCTTTAAAACGTATAAATTTCCGGAAGAAAGGTTGTTAGGTGTATCCATTACGTATTTGTACACCTTATTTGTTCCTCCGTCCTCTCCAAAGTAGGCTACGGTTCCGGCATTATTTATCACTACATTTTCGTGGTTCATAATCCCCATTTGCCATAACTTACCTTTTGTACCGTCTGTATTAAGAGAACTTACTTCAGCTGTTGCAGGATTGATTTCCACCAGCCATCCGTAATCTTTATAACCGTCAGCATTAATATCATTAGATGTCGTTTGCTCTTCTGCCGTAACGATTGTTCCCCAGGGAGTAACTCCTCCCGAACAGTTTCTGACAGTCTGCACCAGGCTTGGATCTGAAAAGCTTACGGCTCTGGATTTCGTTAATTGCCAAAGTTTTGTAGCTGTATTGTAATTAATTTCAGCCATAGTAACACCCCCCGGATTGGTTTCATGGTTTACGGAAAGGTATCCGTTGGTGCTGCTTCCGGTAATAGGAACATATCCTGTAAAGTCATTCAATCCTCCTACAAATCCCCCTCCTTGCGTATAGCTGTCTCCTTCCTTTAAAATAAGCTGATACTTATGCTCAACCGGAAGAATCAATTTATTTGTTTGTGCTGTTGGAACAATAGATGTGAAACAACTGATGTGAGTTCCCGGACAAGTCTGTGCTTTCACTACAGAACCTGTGAGTAATGCAAGTGCCGCAACTGCTAGTAGTTTTTTCTTCATAGTAATTCGATTTATTAGACAATGCAAAACTATTTTTTAATTACGAACGCACTATTAATAGTATTTTAAATAAATACGAATGAATATTAATAAATCTGAAACTCAATGTTAAGGGAATTAATTCATTGTTAAGAGTCATGGTTGGATTCGGGGTACGAGATACGGGATAAAGTTAAAGAGCTGTTTTATTTATAATAAAGGTTTTTTCTAATCAGTTTATTTTAATCTTACCTTGCATCTCTTTTACGCACAGCTATAAATCGTATCCCGTATCTCGTAACGACCTATCTGTTTTTTGTTTTGCTAATGTCTGTCAGTGTATTCAGGAAAGCAATGATCTGTTGAATTTCCGATTGTGTAAGGTTGAGTTTATCCGGAGGCAGAGTTTGGTTTTTCATTTTCAATCCTAAACCTTCTCCCCCTCCTTCATTGTAAAATTCCAACACTTCTTCCAGCGTATTGAAAGCTCCGTTATGGAAGTAAGGTTTAGTAAGCGCAATATTTCTTACCGTCATTGTTTTAAAGGAATTTTCATAGATCCACGAATTTTCCTTTTTCACCAAACTGTTAAACCTTCCTTTATCCTCATCCAATATCAGAGGCTTTTGCCTGACGGGTTCTTGAGTCACGCCTAATACTTCTGATTCATTTTCATTATAAAAAGGCGGAACCAAGCCGGAGAAATGAGGAGCAAAATGACAGGTTGCACAGTTGGCTTTTCCCATGAATAGATTATACCCTTTCTTCGCATCTTCCGAGATTTCTTTTTCATTTCTCATAAAACGGTCGAAATCACTTTCAAAAGAATACAATGAGGCTACATAAGAACTCAATGCTTTGGAAAAATTCTGCTTATTGATCTTTCCGTCTTTGAAGGCAGCCCGGAATGCTTTCTTATAATCAGAGTTTACTTTTAGCTTTTTGATGATGCTTTCGTAGCTTGTATTGAATTCCTGTTCATTGTAAATCACGTGTTCAGCCTGCTGTTCAAGGTAAAAGGCACGCATATCATAGAAAAATCTTTTGGCAAATACGGCATTATATAATGATGGGGAATTCCTTAATACCGTCTGTCCTTCTACATTGCTCTGGGATTTTACTTTTAAATCCGTAAAGGCATTTTCCGGCAAATGACAGTTTGCGCAGCTCATTTTACCGTTATCGCTTACATTCTGATCATAAAAAATTTTTTCTCCGAGTTTTCTCAATTCAGCATTATCTTCTGATGGCTTTAATAAGGTATAGAAATAAGGATTCAGAAAGTCACTGCTGAAGAAGTTTTTGCTATTTACATTCCAGCCTGAAAATTCTTTCAGATCATCCGGTTGCCCGTCCCATTTCCCGAATTCTTCATACAAAGGCTGTATATATTTTTTATAAAATCCTATACGGTCAAACGTTTCAAAATCTTCATTTTTTGAAAGGTAATCAATGCTTTCCAACAATACTGTATTGGCTTTACGAACATCAAAATTCTTAAAGTACGGGTCATCATTGATATATTCCTTCATTCCTGAAAGAGCATGAGCCGCTTCCTCAGAAATATTCAAGGATCCCGGAGTATCAAAACCCGTTACGCCTAAAGTATAAATCCGGATGAGTTCCAGTCTTAATGGCAATGTTTTGTTGTTTCCTTTGCTTAATCCGTTTTTGGTGGCACTCAGATAAAATTTAGCATAATTATTATATAAAAAACCGGTAATGTCTTTTATTTTTTCTTTTTCGTGCGCTGCTTCTTCGGAAAAAATCAGTTCATCCAATACCTGCAGTCCTTCCGGAGGCAAGGTATAAGCCATTGTCCCTGCTGCTTCAATGTGAAACAGAGGAGCTGCATTAAGATGTGTTTTAGCAAACTCCGGATAATGGTATGCAATGTAGAATTCGATCTCTTTGTAGGAGTTTCTTGCACTGCTCAATGATTGCTGCAGATCTTCAAGAGAAATCTTATCCTCCGCGAATAAGTGAACATCAGATTTTAGCTGTTCAAGCCTGGTTTTAAAATTACTTAATCCTTTATTGATTACTGTATTTTCGTTTTCAACACTTTTGTATATAGGATTGAACGACATCATTGCAAAACTGATGAATAAAGCAATAACAAGCAGCGGATAAACCCTCATGAATTTTTACGCTCAAAACTAAGATCTCCGTGCTACACCCATATTACTATAATTTTAAATTTTGATTAAATAATGTTTATATCCTTCATAATGGATTTTTTACTAATTTTACCCTCCCCAAAAAATTGAGGGACTGAATTTGCAACCAAAAAACTGAATATCATATGAAAGCAAAATTATTGTATGCATTTATTGCCAGTCTTTTTTCTTTATCTCTTTTTTCACAAAAGGATAGTGAAATGGCTGTTTATGCTGAGAAGAAAGGTAATGATTATTACCTTGTTCGTCTGGTAAAGGATCAGCCTGTACCTAAAGTATACGTCTATTCCAACGGGGTAACCAAACCATATAAAAAATACAACGAATTAAAAGACATCGTCATGGATTTTCCGGGAATGATGGAAGCCAACAATTCCACTAAGGAAGAATTGGTTTCTGTCTTAAAGAAAGGGGATCATTTTTACGAAATTACTTCCCAGAGAAAAGATCCGAAGAATTTTGAAAAGACCACCATTACCGTGTACGAAGTCTATCAGGGTCAAAAAAGAATTGTTGAAGAATATGGTTCACTTATAGAACTGATGTCTACGCCTTATAAAGAAGCTATTTTTATTAATTAAAAATTTATCAAATGCTAAATAAACTTGCAGCCTCAGAACTCGTTCTGAATGAAGACGGAAGCGTTTACCACCTTAATCTTTTACCGGAAGATATTGCCGATAAAATCATCCTTGTAGGAGATCCGGACAGGGTGCCGAAAGTATCGAAATACTTTGATAAGGTAGAAATACAGAAAAATAAAAGGGAGTTTTATACCCATACCGGAACTTTACGTGGAGAAAGAATTTCCGTGATGTCTACAGGTATCGGGACAGAGAATATAGATATCGTAATGAACGAACTTGATGCTCTGGTGAATATCGATCTTAAAAATAAAGAGTTCAAGACCGGGCACAAATCGCTTCAGCTATTCCGTATGGGAACCTGCGGAAGTGTGAATCCTGAGGTTCAGGTGGATAATATGCTCGTAACGCAGAATGTGGTTGGATTGGACGGTTTGATGCACTTCTATCAGGATTATGAATTCGAGAATGAGTTCTCAAAAAGCTTTCTGGAAAGATTCCCGTACGAAAAAATCAAGCCTATGTTGTATTTTGCAGATTGGGCGGAAGATATTGCTGATCTTTACAAAGATGCCAAATACCATGGAAATACGGCAACTTTCCCGGGATTTTATGCGCCGCAGGGAAGACAGCTTCGTCTGAAAGCAGTAGATGACAAGTTCCTGGAAACTTTAAATGATCTTGGAGTGACCAATTTTGAAATGGAAACTTCTGCGATCTATGCCCTTTCTAAATTATTAGGCCATAAAGCAATTACCGTAAATAATGTAATTGCCAACAGAAGACGTGGAGAATTCTCTGCCGATCATCATGCTTCGGAAAAGAACCTTATTGAATGGGTGTTGGATAGAATCATTAAATAAATATAAAAAGGATCTCTAATCGAGGTCCTTTTTTATGTATTACGGGCAGTTCTTTTCGTATTCATTGATGATTTTTATAAAGCGCTGCACCTCAAATTGAGATCTTTTGGCCGCAATATAGTTGAATCTATCCTTTTTTTCCAGGCTTTTCGCTTCTTCTATCGCTTCATTGTGGACATCTTTTGAATCCTGCTTCAACTGCTTTCTAAAATCTTTACTCTGCATTTTGATATAAAGATCATCCAGGTATTTAATAAAATCAGGACAGTCTCCGCCGACAAATTTAAAAGCATTAATAAACTTTTCATCAAGGCTGCCTAAATTAAAAAAAGAAGCCTCATCGATATCAACAGGCATTATTGCATAATCGGATTTATGATTCTTAATGTACATAATTGTTCCAACGTACATACATCCCATATTATTGGTGCAAACCGAGTATTCATATCCGTAAATATTTATTTTCCCTTCATATAAAATGGGCAATAGAACGTCATAATTCTTATCGCTTACGACATTATCTTTGCTTACTTTTTTAATATTCAGTTTTTCATATCCTACTATTTCGTCATCAAATTTATCTATGACTTTCAATTTTTTAATATCATTATAATTGATTTTTTGTACCTCTGATTCTTCAGAAACCTTATATTCGAATTTTTGTTCGTTTTTAAAAACTGATTCGCTTTTATTTTGTGATATCATTCCCATAAAAGCTTCCGCTTTCGGAAAATAAATATCTCTTAATAAGATTTTTTCTGTTGTTCCATCGGTTTTAGTCAGTTCAACGGGAATAAAAGGTCTTTTCTCAAGTGATTTTTTAGACTGTCCGTAAAAAAAATGTAAGCAAAATAAGCTTAAAACAAGTAAAGTTTTCTTCATTTATAGTTATAGTTTTATTGATATGTATTGTTGCGAACTTATTAAATTTCTTTCATATAATTAATATATTTTAAATGAAAATGAGATCGAAAAGAAATCAAAATCTTTATAGCGGTTATCTGGTGATACAATTTTCCACATGATCGTTTACCATTCCGGTTGCCTGCATATGCGCATATACAACGGTTGACCCCATGAACTTAAATCCTCTTTTCTTCATATCTTTTGCTATCGCATCCGAAATTTCCGTAGTGGCGGGAACATCTTTTAGGGTTTTAGGCTTATTGTCAATAGGTTTTCCATCAACAAATTCCCATATATACTTGGAAAAGCTTCCGAATTCCTTCTGGATTTTCTGAAATTGTTGAGCATTGGTAATAGTTGCAAGAATTTTCAGCCTGTTTCTGATGATTCCTGAATCCTGCATCAATTCCTCTACTTTTTTCTCAGAATACTTTGCGATTTTTTTATAATTAAAATGATCAAATGCTTTCCTGAAGTTTTCTCTTTTGGAAAGAATGGTATACCAGCTCAGTCCGGCCTGAAAGCTTTCAAGTATTAAGAATTCAAAGATAGTGTCATCATCATATACCGGTTTTCCCCACTCTTCATCATGGTATTTTCTGTACAAATCATCTTTTTCACACCACCCGCAACGTATTTTTTCCATAGCTGGCTATTTTAATAACAAATATAATCCTGATTTAGAAAAGTATAACAAAAGATTATGAAAAGTTTAACAGTAACTACTGTCTTTAGGAATGGTTATTGTTTTAACAACTACAAAACACTAAAATATTAATATTATGGACAATGCAGATTACAACAAAGCGGAAAATGCAGTAAACAACACAGAAAATTCTTTAAGAAATGCTGCGGATCATGCTAAATGGAAAATCAATGAGCTGGCAGATAAAGCCAGGGATTATATCAATGAAAAAAGAGCGAATGATGAAGAAGCCAACCAGGAAGACTGGCTGGACAGAGTAAAAGCCAATGTTTCTGAAACCTGGGAAGATATTAAGGATAAAGCGAATGAAGCCTGGGAAAAAACCAAAGATGCGGCAGAGGATGTAAAAGCGGAATGGAATAAGAAAACGAATTAAAGAAATTCAGTCATATAAATATTTTCAAGAAAAACGGAGTCTTTTTATTAAGGCTCCGTTTTTATTATGCTTTAAACACAAATTATTGCTACATTTGTATTCAATAAACATTAAAAAATTATGTCATACGGTTTACTTAAAGGCAAAAAGGGAATTATTTTTGGGGCCCTTAATGAACAATCTATTGCATGGAAAGTTGCTGAAAGATGCCATGAAGAAGGAGCTGAATTTATATTATCCAACGCTCCTATTGCCATGAGAATGGGAGAACTTAATGCTTTGGCAGAGAAAACTGGTTCTGAAGTAATAGGTGCAGATGCCACTTCTATTGAAGATCTTGAAAAACTTTTTGATGCGGCTATCGCAAAATACGGTAAAATCGATTTTATTCTTCACTCTATAGGCATGTCTGTAAATGTAAGAAAAGGAAAACATTATACAGATATGAACTACGACTGGTTAGAAAAAGGATGGGATGTTTCTGCCGTTTCTTTCCATAAAGTAATGCGTGTGGCTTGGGAAAAAAATTGTGTAAACGAATGGGGAAGCATTGTTGCGCTTACCTATATTGCAGCACAAAGAACGTTCCCTGATTATAACGATATGGCAGATAATAAAGCGTATTTGGAAAGCATCACCAGATCTTTCGGAAACTATTGGGGGGAAAGAAAAGTGCGTGTAAACACTATTTCACAGTCTCCTACTCCTACAACTGCAGGTAGCGGTGTAAAAGGTTTCGGAGGTTTCTTAGGGTATGCTGAAGATATGTCTCCGCTAGGAAATGCGACTGCTCTTGATTGTGCCAACTACTGTGTAAGCATGTTCTCTGATCTTACCAGAAAAGTAACAATGCAGAACTTATTCCACGATGGTGGTTTCAGCAATACGGGAGTTACCCAGAAAGTAATTGATAAATATGATGTAAAGGAATAATTTAAAATTATTTCTAAGCGATAAATCAAATCGGCGGCCTCTTCGAGGCCGCCGATTTTTAATAATAATAGTGTTAATATGAAGCTTACAAAATTACAGTCTGTATAGAGTGAGCCGGGGCCGAAAGTCTGGCAGACATTCCTTCGATCCAAAGATTGGTATCCATATCCTGATCGGATTCGTTCATAATTACGGTCACCAGTTGTCCGTTTTCATTCATGAAAGAAGTGGCGATCAGAGCGGCTCTGTTGGAAGAGGTTCCTATTCTTTGGGCATTCGGCTTGATATATTTTGAAACATGACCTACATAATAGTATTCATAAGTGTAATAAACCTCTCCGGTCTTCGTATCGGCAATGATCGGCGCAAAACAAAAGTTTCCTACGTGATTGGGACCTCCGGTTTCATCCAGAAGCACATTCCAGTCTGTCCATAAAGCCGTTCCCTTATTGAAATCATTGATCATATTCCTACCGTAAAGTTCACCCAGGCTTACATCGTAGATTCTCGACATCATAAATTGTTCTTTACAACCTTCCGTAAAGGCTAAGAATTTATCAGGAAAAGCTCTTTGCGTTTCGGAAAGATTATCAAATAACTGGGTTTTATTATTCCATGTTTCATACCAGTGATAGGCAATTCCGGAAGCATATTTTGAGGTTTCGGGGTCGCTTAAAGTAGTGGTTGCCCTTTGATAGATCAGATCTCTGTTATGATCCCAGATCATTACTTTCTTATCTTTATAGCCATTTTTCCACAGAGTGGGTCCTAAATTGTTTTTAAGGAACTCTCCTTCTTCTTCCGCGGTATAAATGCACGATTCCCAGGTTTGTGTTGCCATCGGTTCGTTCTGAACCGTCAATCCCCAAACATTGATTCCTCTTTTCTCGTATTCTTTGATGAATTTGATATAGTAATCCGCCCAGGTCTGATAATACATATTTTCAAGTCTTCCCCCTTTCAGCATATTCTTATTGGATTTCATCCATGCAGGTGGACTCCACGGAGAAAAGTAAAAAGTGAACTGATTTCCTATAGCTTTCTGGGCTTCCTTGATCATAGGAATTTTATACTTTTCATCATGACTTACATTGAAAGACTTCAGAGAAGTATCATTGTCCTGTACATACGTATAAGAATCGCTGGAAAAATCACAGGAATTCATATTGGTACGGACAACAGTATATCCTAACCCGTTTTTCCCATAATAGGCTTCAATGATTTCCTTCTGCTTGTTTTTCGGCATTTTATAAAAAGTTTCCGCAGATGCATCCGTAATGGCTCCTCCGATGCCAATCAATTTTTGATATTTAAAGTCCGGATCCACAAAAATACAGGCATCCGTTTCTTTGGGCTGGCTGAATTTTTCGAATTTCACTGTTCCCTTATCTGCCATTTTTTCATTGGCTTTGGAGTTGGTAAGAATTACTTTAGCCGTTACCTTCCCCGCATTCTTTTTCCAATAGTTTTGTGCATTTACATTGAAAACAACACTCACAACAAAACATCCGGCAATCAGTTTTTTGCCAACGATACCATCATTATTGTTAAGGGGTCTGTACACTTTTAATTTCATATTTTCTCTTTCTATTTTTGAGCAACGCTCTCACTTCATTTATTTATTTTGATACACTCTTACATAGTCGATGTAATATTTTTGAGGAAAGATGCTGTCATCAATTCCTTCTTTTCCACCCCAGAAACCGCCGACTGCCAGATTCAGGATAATATAGTAAGGCCGGTCAAAAGGCCATGCTTCATCGTTTTTTTCTTTATTGATATAGGTGAAATATTTTTGATCATCCACATACACATCAATTTTTTCCGGCGTCCAGTCCGCTTTATACACATGGAATTTTTCACTGGCATCATTTACCAAAATGGTATCTGTTTTCTGGGTTCCCTGAATATGATTATATTTTTTGGTATGCACCGAAGCATGAATATGTCCCTGATTAAAGCCGACATGTTCCATGATGTCCAATTCTCCGTCATCGGGCCATTTCTTCATGTTTTCACTCATCATCCAGATGGCAGGCCAGGTTCCACGGCCTTTCGGTAATTTTGCCCTTACCTCAACGGTTCCATATTGAAATGAGAATTTGCCTTTCGTTAAAAGTCTTGCAGAAGTATACTTACTTTGTTCCCAATCTTCTTTTCTGGCTTCAATTACGAGATTACCGTTTTCCACTCTCGCGTTTTCCAGGCGGTTTTTCGTATAGAACTGGGATTCTTCATTTCCGAAGCCGTGTCCGCCGACATCGTAATTCCATTTGGCAGGATCAGGCAATCCTTTAGTATTGAATTCATCATTCCAGATGAGTTTTCTGTTGGGATCCGGCTTATTGGAAGCACAATTCGTCACAGATAAAATACAAGCTGCGCTGAAGATTATGTGGAAAATATGCTGAGTTTTGATTTTCATAATTTATTTTATTTTAAGGCTAAGATTGAGGCTGAGGTTAAGGTAAACCATTCATAACTCATAACTCTCACCCGCATCCCGCTACTCTCTATTTCATCCAATTGATTCTTTTTGTCTGTACCTCCTGAGAATTGGTTCCTACCATAATATCAAACTCTCCACCTTCCCAATCGTAGTTCAGGGCATTGTCATAGAATTTCAGATCTTCCGGAGTGAGTTTAAATGTTACTGCTTTACTTTCGCCTTTCTTAATAGCTATTTTCTGGAAGCCTTTTAATTCCTTTACCGGTCTTATTACTTTTCCAAATAAATCTCTGATATAAAGCTGTACCACTTCTTCTCCATCATAATTTCCGGTATTGGAAACGTTTACAGTAATCGTCAAAGTCTGATGTCCTTTAAGATCCGTAGAACTCAACTTCATATCTGAATATTTGAACTGAGTATAGCTTAACCCATAACCAAACGGGAATTTCGGATCATTATCCAGATCAATATAAGCTGAGACATAATTTCTGTCCGTATTGTTTTTGGCAGGTCTTCCTGTATTGTAATGGTTATAATACACTGGAATTTGCCCTTCTGTTCTTGGAAAACTCATGGGTAATTTTCCTCCCGGATTTACGGTACCGAAAAGTACATCCGCAATAGAGTTTCCTGCTTCTGTTCCTAACCACCAAGTATACATGATGGCCGGAATATTGTCTGCGGCCCAGTCAAATACAAGAGGTCTTCCTGCGTTGATCATTAATATGATAGGTTTTCCGGTTTTGGCAATCTCTTTCAGCAGATCTTCCTGAACTCCTGTAAAATGAAGGTTACTTCTGCTTTTTGCTTCTCCACTCATTGCATGCCCTTCTCCTAACGTCATGATGACAACGTCTGCTTTTTTGGCGGTTTCTACAGCTTCAGCAAACATCGATCTGTCCTGATCATCTACATTACAGCCTTTGGCATATAATAAGGTTGAATTTTCATTCAACTGATTTTTAATTCCGTCAAATTGGGTAACAATTCTCTGATTGTCATCTTTAAAAGCGATAGACCAGAAACCATGATTAGCCGTAGTTTCTTTTCCGAAAGGGCCGATCAATGCAACCGTTTTTACCGATTTTGAAAGGGGTAGAATATTTCCTTTATTTTTCAACAAAACAATGCTTTTGGAACCGAATTCTCTTCCGAATTTTCTGTTTTCCAGGTTATTGGTCTGTTCTTTCTGTCTTTTATCACTACTGAATCTGAAAGGATCATCAAACAGACCCATTTCAATTTTTTTGGTTAAAATTCTTCTTGCAGCATCATCAATGAACTTTACATCCACTTTTCCTTCCTGTACCAACTTTGGCAGTTCAGCCATATAAGCACGACTTTCCATATCCATATCGCTACCTGCTAAAATGGCTTTTTCCGCAGCTTCTTTATGGTCTTTGGCATATCCGTGAGGAATCATTTCGCCAATACTACCCCAATCTGAAACTACAAAACCTTTATAATTCCACTGTCCTTTTAACAGATCTCTCAAAATATACTGATTGGCCGTTGCAGGGATTCCATTAATATCATTGAAAGAGTTCATAAAAGTAGCAACACCTGCTTCTGCAGCGGCTTTGAACGGAGGAAGATAAGTCTCATTCAACTGTCTTAAACTCATATCGACGGAATTGTAATCTCTTCCGCCAACTCCTGCTCCATACGCTGCAAAGTGTTTAGCACATGCCATAATCGCATCCAGATTTCCTAATCCTTTTCCCTGAAACCCTTTGATTCTTGCCAACGCAATTTGAGTGCCCAGATACGTATCTTCTCCTGAACCTTCCATTACTCTTCCCCATCTCGGATCTCTTGCAACATCCACCATCGGTGCAAAAGTCCAATGAATACCATAAGCAGAGGCTTCCGTAGCCGCAATTCTTTCTGATTTTTCAATTAACCCCAGATCCCAGCTTGCCGCTTGCCCGAGGTTCACCGGAAACGTTGTTCTGAAACCGTGGATCACATCCTGCCCGAACAGTAAAGGAATTTTAAGCCTGGATTGTAAGGCCAGTTTTTGAAAAGCTTTTGTTTCTTCTGCTCCTGTTACATTCAGCATAGATCCAACTTTTCCCTTTTTTATTTCCTCTAACACTGTTGCAGAATTGGAATTCTGAGGCCCTGTGGCATATTCAAAACCACTGTATTGAACCAGCTGCCCTACTTTTTCCTCTAAGGTCATTTTAGATAAGAGTTCAGACACCCGCTGATCGATTGTTTTTTGAGAAAAAGCGCTCGTTGAGGATAGTGAAAGAATGATAAAGAAAAGTTTTTTCATTATATTTTAATTTAAAAGATGTAAGTAGCAGCAGATTTCGCCGTAATTGTCGCCGATGCTGAATTACCGTTAAATTTAATATTAAAAGTTTGAGATGCGCTTCCTGAGTTCTGAACAATAAGAACTTTTTTATTGGCAGGCGTTATGAATGCTACCGAAGACAGGTTTCCCGACTGTGTAGAAGCTATTCTTTTCGAACCTGCCGGAACAAATTTGGAAGCCTGAGCGATGATATAGTACGCAACATTTTTATCATAGCTTGCATTTCCCGTTACCGTAATAGCCCCTTTACATTGGGTACATCCACCCGGAGTATGAGGTCCGAATGAAGCATCATTAGCTACATTCCATTCAAGGGCGGTTTTGCTCCAGTTTCTCATGGAGCCGATGATCACATTTTTCATGTGCCAGTCCAGATCACCTGAAAATTCTCCGGTAGAGCTGGTCCACTGCTCCGTAAAGTACACATTCTTATTAGGAAACAGATTATGTACATTTCCTAAGGCTGAAATATCTCCGGCATATAAATGGAAGGCCGAACCATCCACAAAAGGATTCGCAGCTGCATCATTCAGAATGCTTAGAGGATATGTAGTATTGTCGCAATTATGATCGTACACAATGATTTTTGTATTGATATTAGCCGCCTGGAAAGCAGGCCCTAAATGATTTTTCACAAAAGTAGCCTGATCCGTAGCCGTCATATACATACTCGGATTATTTCCCGGATGAAGTGGCTCATTCTGAGGGGTAATCGCATCAATGGTGATCCCCTGAGCTTTCATTTGCTGGATATATTTCACGAAATATTGTGCATATACTCCATAATATTCCGGTTTCAGGCTTCCTCCGATGCTACTTCCGTTATCTTTCATCCAAACGGGTGCAGACCAGGGTGTTGCTAAAATCTTAATATTGGGGTTAATCATCAGAATATCTTTCAGCATCTGGATCAAAGCCTGATCTTTTGTTAAGCTGAATTGGGCAAGAGTCGTATCCGTTTGTCCTGCAGGAAGATCATTGTAGGAAAAAACCTGACTGTTTAAGTCTGACGCTCCGATGCTGATTCTTAAGTAACTTACGCCAATTCCTGAACTGCTGAACAGATCATTCAACAATTCCTGTTTTTTGGCAGCAGAAAGCTGGTTGATGACTTCAACACTACCTCCGGTAAGCGTATATCCGAAACCGTCAACAGTCTGAAAAATTTGGGACGGATCAATTTCTATATTTACCCCTGAGCCGGAGCCTGTAGTGAAATGAATATCACTTTGCTGCTGAAGCTTTACGGATTGGTCGCCTTTTGTTACCCAAACCTGAACGGGATCACCTGTACCATTACCGCCTCCATTTCCCGGATTCTCATTATTGGAAGAATCTGCTGTGGTACTGCTGCAGCTTAAAAAAGAAAGAAGTACTACACCGCAAAGTGCAGCACCTCTAATAAAGAAACTATATGAATTTTTAGATCTCATAGAAAGTTGTTAGATTTATTATTGCATTCTTCGGAATTCAACCTTATCAATGCTTAAACTGTTGACTGTATCTCCACCGCATTTAATGACAAGATATACTGTTCCTGTTGTTGTAGCAGTAAATACTCCACCGTTTTTACCAGCATCACAACCTACGGATGATACTTTTCCTTTAAAAGCAGATGTTCCGCAACCTGCCCATGTATTGATATTTCTGTAAACGGTACCACCCACATCCTGTCCTGATGCCGGAATGCTGTTCAAAACATAGACTTCAAACCATGTATTCACTAAAGGTGTATCTGAAGAAGCGACCATATCAATGGAATATTTTTTCCCCGCTTCAACATTCACTGCCTGATAAATAGCCTGTTGATTTCCACCGTTGGCAACAATAGTTGCTTTTCCGTTAGAAAAAACCCATTCTGCACCGGACGGACTGATAATATGTTTGGTCCATTTGGCAATTTCATCCGGCGTATCAAATCTTCCCCCCTGAATCATATTCCCGGAAACAGGATCTGAGGTGGGAATAACAATCGTCTGACTTGACGTTCCTGCAACAACTCCGCCAATTCCGATAGCCTGATGCTGAATTACATATGTACCGGCATCCGGAAGGAAAAGCTTTTCTTCTTCTTTACCGATATTGAATCCATCATCATCTATATTCCATTTTGAGGTAATATAGTTGTTGAAATTTCTTTTTAAGGTATATCTGTTCTCAGCAGTTTTGGTAGCTGTGAAAGAAGCATCTACGGAACTTTGAGTAATTCCGTTCCCGTCACCGTCTACCGTATCAGGAGAACAGCTCGCCATAAATAAAACTGCTACGCTTAATAAAAGACTTTTATGAATATATCTTGTTATCATTGTTTTTAAAATTAAAGATTAATAGCCCGGATTTTGATGAAGAGCCGTTCCTGTCATTTCAGTAAGAGGAATGGGCAACACTTCATTTTTATTTGGTTTGAAGCCTCTTGCAGCTAAAACAGTTGGTGCATCACCCCATCTTACCAAATCAAACCAACGGTGTCCTTCTCCTATCAACTCTCTTCTTCTTTCATCTTTAATGGCCTGTAAAGAAACCGGAACGGATGGCAATCCAACCCTTGCTCTTACTGCATCAAGCAAAGCCTGTGCTCTTGCTCCTGTTCCATTAAGTGCTTCTGCTTCCAATAAATAAGTATCCGCTAATCTGATCAGGATGTAATTTTGACGGTAATTCAATTCTGCCGCTCCAGGTAAAGTGGTTACTTCATCTTTAGTAGGCAGATATTTATTTAAAAAGTATCCTGAATCCATATAAGCAGCAGAATAATCAATTTTTCCGGCCTGTTTTAAAGCTTTAGCATTAAAGATAGAAGCGTCGAGACGCGGATCTCCCTGCATAAAATTAAATAAGTTCTCCGTAACCGGATTGAATGCCCAACCTGAAACCAAGTCCGGAGCGGTAGCGTCATTGCGGGTATAAGAACGAAGCGAGGTCATGATACAGATAGAATTCCCTTCATCATTTCCCTGTCCCCAGAAGCTCCAGTCTGAATTTCCAAGATTCGTGTGATTAACCTCGATAATAGATTCTGTTGTAAACTTATTATTTGTTACCCATAAGCTCGCAAAGTTGGCGACAAGCTTATATCCATATTGGCTGGTTCCACCCGGAGTTCCGTTTACTTCCGCCAATTGTGCTGCTGCTTCAGCCTTTTTATTGTTGTATAAGTATATTTTTCCAAGAAGTGCTCTTGCCGCTCCCTGGCTTAAACGTCCTTTTTGATCAGCCGGAACCACTACAGGTAAATCCGGGATTGCGCTAAGCAGATCTGCTTCTATTTGGTTATATACTGCCGCTTTATCCGCCTGCGGAACATTGTATAAATCATCTGAAGCCGTAAATGGCTGTAAAATAAGAGGAATATTTCCAAACATTCTTACCAGATCAAAATAGTATAATGCTCTTAATGTTTTAGCTTCTGCAATGAATCTATTTTTAATGGCATTACTCATATCTGCCAAAGGAACTTTCTGAATCAAAACATTGGTTCTGGAAACTCCCTGATAATAATCTCTCCAATAGCTCGCAGGCATGATGGTAGGATTTATGGTATAATTGGAAAGCCCCTGTATTCCGGCACCATCCGTAGAACTTCCTCCTCCTGCGTAGAAGTCATCTGATCCTGCGTTAAAGAAAGTTACCATATTTTCGAATCCGCCTGCATTTTTTCTCATTACGTCATACGCTCCTACAAGGGCATAGAAACATTCCTGTTCATTTCTGAAAAAGTTTTCAGTAGAAAATGCTCCTAAATATTCCACATCTTCAATATGGTCATTGGTACAAGCTGTATTGGTGAATGCAACACCCATTAAAAGGGATGCCGTTATGCTGATTTTATATAATGTATTCTTCATTGTAATAGAGTGTTAGAAAGTGATGTTCGCACCGAAAATAAATGTTCTTGCCTGTGGATAGAAAGCTCTGTCTATACCGAAACTGTCTCCGGCTGCAATTTCAGGGTCATAACCTGTATATTTTGTAAATGTTACCAGGTTTTCAGCTGTTACATAGAAACGTACTTTGCTTACCCCAAAAGTTTCTGTTGCGCTTTGCGGAAGAGTATATCCCAGCTGAATTAATTTTAATCTTAAATAATCTCCTTTTTGTAAGTAATAATCTGACATTCTGGAGTAATTCTTATTGGCATCATCTCTTGTCAGACGAGGATACTCATTGGTAGAGCCTTCTCCTGTCCAACGGTTTAAGATTTTTGTCTGGTAATTGGCATCCAGCATATCCAATCTTCTCAACCCCTGAAATACTTTGTTTCCTGCCACTCCCTGAGCAAATACCATGAAGTCCCAGTTCTTATAATTTATATTAGCTGTTAAACCAAAAGTGAATTTAGGAATTGAGCTTCCCAGATTCACTTTATCAAGATCAGAGATCACACCATCTCCGTTGGTATCCGACCAGATGAAATCTCCCGGCTTAGCATCCGGAAGGATCATTTGCCCCTGTGCATTTACATAGGAGTTGATCTGCGCCTGATTCTGGAATACTCCTAAATATTTAAACCCGTAGAACGAATTGTACGGCTGCCCGATCTGAATTCTCTGAACTGGTCCCATTGACTGGAATCCGGCTCCGTCAAGATATTCTCTTCCTCTTTCAAGACTTGTTACTTCATTTTCCAAGTAAGAGAAGTTTCCATTGATGGAGAATCCGAAATCCGTCCAGTTCTTTTTATAGCCTAGTTCCACTTCCACCCCTCTGTTTTCCATATCTCCGATATTAGCCGTAGGTGCATTGGTAACGCCTACGTATCCCGGAAGGAATATTTCTCTAAGGATATCAGATGTTTTCTTTTTATACCAATCTACGGTAAGGGTAAAGTTTCTGAATAATTTTAAATCCGCTGCAATATTGAGCTGTGAGGTGGTTTCCCATTTTAAATCCGGGTTTTCCAATGTGTTTGGAATATATCCCGGTAAAAGAACTTCGTTTCCTTGAGCATCAATGAATGTATAATTGGCTCCGGAAACATAGAAGCTCGCAAATTTGAAGTCCCCGATTCCGTCATTTCCTAAAACTCCATATCCCCCTCTTAAT
>NZ_BAAFHL010000046.1:0-20076 GCF_042849955.1 Chryseobacterium barbadense | reverse complement strand
GCTTAAGGTGGGAACGGATATTAATTATTCCCAGCTATTAAACCTGGGAGTTTCTCCATCAGTGGATTTAACGACCAGAAATGTCTTTAACGGAGCAGAGAACCTTTCCACCAGTCTTTCAGGAACTTTCGGATCCATCAGAAGTACCAAAAACATAGACAAAAGAGTTCTTGCTTATGAAATTTCGGCGCAGGCTGCTCTTAATTTTCCAAGGCTCTTGTTGCCGTTCGATTATTATAAATTATTGCCTAAACGATACAGCCCTACTTCATCCATCGTTTTAGGAGCATCTATTCAGAATAACATTGGTTTGGGAAGAGTAAACTTCAATACCGGACTAAACTATATGGCTACGGTAAATGATAAAGTTTCTCACAGACTTACCCTTTTCAATACGCAGCTGAGTTTAACCAAAAATAAGGATGCTTATTATGATTATTTCGTTAACGATGAACAGGTAAGAAGTGAAGTTTTCACTGATTATTTTGCCTTCAATCCGACAGCGGGACAGGAATTTTCCGCAGGACAGACTACTATTGATGAAGTTTCAACAAAGATTGTGGAGGATCAGGATTATAGAAATAGTCTAGATCAGCAGGGTATTGACCGTCTTACCGCATTTTTGGGAACATTGATCAATAAAGACAGACAAACACAGGATGTTATCATTTCTTCCATGATCTATAATTTTATCTACAATGAAATTGGGAAGAAAGATTATCCTAATGCCTTTTATTTTAATGGTAAAGTTGAATTAGCCGGAAATATTTTAAGCATATTCAATCAAAAAAGAGATGAAGGAGGTGTAGTAACCAGTCCGCAAAGAACAATTTTTGGAATCCCTTACGCACAATTTGTAAAATTTGATTTTGATGTACGAAAATACTTTAAATTCAACAGCAACCAGACGTTGGTGCTTCGTCAGTTCATTGGACTTGGAATTCCGTACGGAAACTCATCTAACATGCCGGTGATCAGGTCTTATTTTAATGGGGGCTCCAATGATATCAGAGCCTGGGTAGCATTTGGAGGCCTGGGTCCTGCCGATTCTCAGGTGGATGAAAGAGTACGTACCTATATGACGGATAACCTTAAGCTTACCACAAATATTGAATATAGAATTCCTTTCAATGAAATGTATGAAGGGGCATTATTTACCGACATTGGAAATACCTGGAGCCTTCGTAATTATAATGACGGATATGGAGATGAATTTAAGTTCAATAAATTCTTAAGACAGGTAGGTATTGGTAGCGGATTCGGACTAAGAGTGAATGTGGCGTATATTACTTTGAGATTGGATCTTGCCTATAAAATTTATGATCCAAACAAACCTGATGGTGAGAAATGGAGATTTAAGTACTTCCAGCCTTTTAAACCTACTTTAAATATTGCATTCGGATATCCTTTCTAATCCGGAGATATTCCCAATATGAAATAGACTACAGCGATCACTCTGGCAAGAATTTCTCTGGATTGATTTCTGTAGTAGCTTTCAGGTTTGCTCACATCCTGAGCATCAAATCCCAGCGCATTCATTTTGTTGTTTCGGGCAAAGAACAAAGCCCGGAGATTATGAAATCCCTGTGAAACAATAATCACATCATCTTTTTTATAAACGTCCTTGCAACGCAATATGCTTTTATATGTATTAAAACCTTTAGGATCTTCTACAATGATATCTTCCGGAACACCTTCCTGATAAATCAAATAGTTTTTCATCGCCGCAGGCTCATTATACCCTTTGCTTTTTTCACCGCTAACGATAATCTGTTTTATTTTTCCGTGATGATAAAGTAACGCCGTAGCATCCATTCTTTTCGTAAAATAAGGATTGGATAATCCTGATCTCATTTTAGGCGAAGTTCCTAATACGAGTGCAATTTCACGAGGCGGGATTTTGGAGATCTTGGTATAGGTTCTTCCGTTGGTGAGTGCAAAAACCCAGGCATTGGCGAGGCATATCAGTAGAATTCCGATCTCTATTGATACAAATAAAAGGTTAAATATGTTTTTTACGATTCTCAAATGAGATCAAAGTTAAGCTTTATTTTCTTAGTTTTTGCAATTGACATGCAGGCTAAAATATGTCCGTTCGCTTCCTCCTTTTCCGTTAAGTATTCATTTTCCAGCAGCTCCACCTCTCCTTCTTCAAGAATACATTCACAGCTGCCGCAAATTCCGGATTTGCAGGAATAAGGTACAGGAAAATTCTGAACCAGCAATTGTTGTAAGATCTTTTCTTTATTGTCAGGAAGCTTAGTATGATATTCTTTTCCCAGCATACTGAATTCCACTTCCACATTTTCAATCAAAGGAAACTCCTTTTCAATGGGATAAATATCATCATTATATTCTTCAAAAAGCTCAAAATGAATATTTTTTTTCGGAATTCCATGATGGTAGCAAGCATTCGCCAATGTTTTGATCATCTCTCCTTTTCCGCAGATCAGGACTTCATCTACCGCATCCCAGATAGTGGATTCTTCGTCCGTATCATCCAGATGGAGGATCTGATTGATGATTAAGTTCAACTTCTTTTCATCCAATCTACCATAAAAAAACTGGTCTGCCGTTTTCTCCTGGGAAAAAAAATAAAAAATCTGTAATCTTTCGCCGCATTTCCGGGCCAGATTATCCAGCAGATCTCTGTAAATTAAATCTTCAGAATTTTTGTTTCCGAAAAACAGGAACAGTCTGGTTCTTGGCTCATTATGAAGAATATTCTTGAAATGACTTAAAATCGGGGTAATTCCGATTCCAGCTGCAAATGCAACAATCGTCCTGAATTCACTTGGTTTTGAAACCAGCGTAAATCTTCCAGCCGGTTCACTTACTAAAATTGTATCTCTTTCATTATAATTTTCAAATAGCTGTGCTGTAGCGCCTTCAGACGAGTTTACCTTTATACCCAAACATATTTTTTTCTCATAAGGAGCTGATGTCATTGAATAATCATTAATCACCTCTTTACCATGAGCCTGAAATTTTACACTCACATACTGCCCTGCTTCAAACCTGAAATTCTCCTGCAAATTCTCAGGAATTTCAAACTCCAGAGAAAAAGTATTTTTGGTCAGTTCTGCCTTTTTCGCTATTTTTAACCAATGAAACTGCGTCAGTTTCCCCTTATAGATTTGTTGTTCCATACTTCAATTCAAAAATAGATAAAAAATAATTATGAAGAAGATAATTTTATCCACGCTGGTTCTGATTAGCCTTGCCGGTTGTAAAAAAGAAGGCCAGAAAACTGATGATACGATCACAGCTTCAGATTCAGCGACGGTAGCAGAAAACCCTGAACCGGGAAAAGCGGCTTATTTCAACCCTGAAAGCACTCCTGAAAAGGTGGGCCAGATTTTAGCCCGAAATAATGATACCGTATATGTGACCAATTTCTTTGCCACCTGGTGCGGACCATGCATGAGAGAAATTCCGCATTTCAAAAACAAAATGCAGGAGTTAAAAGATAAACCGGTAAAGTTCACCTTCATAAGCCTGGACGATAAATCTGAATGGAACGGCGCCGTTAAACAATTCGCAGAAGAAAATAATCTGGCCTCTAATATTGTTTTATTGGATGGACAAAAGCTGGACCCTAATTTCTTCAAAAGCAATTTTAAACAATGGGACGGTGGTTCAATTCCCTTCACTCATATCAGAAAAGGAGATAAAACTGATGAAACATTAGGAATGATGTCTGAAGACATGCTGAACTCAAAGATCGATACTTTTTTAAAATAATCTACAGAATTCATTCTGAATAATGTCAAAACCATTTAAAATCCTGTGTTTGATATTTCTGATCGCGATCATTATAGCTGCGATTATTAATCTGAACACAGGATTTTTAAGTTTACATCTCAATGATTTCTTTCAGGATTCCGGAAACAGCCAGATTGCTGAGATCCGTATCAACAGAGTTTTGGCTATGCTGTTAGCGGGAATTTCCATTCCTACTTCCGGTTTTCTGATGCAGGAATATTTCCAGAATCCTTTAGCGGGACCTGATATTTTAGGAATTACTTCCGTAGCCAGTTTATCCGTTGCCTTTTTTATCTTTTTTTCATCTGATATTCTGCTGCCCGAGTTTCTGCAAAACAGCTTTCTCAGTGTATCTGCAATTGGCGGAAGCTTATTACTGATGCTGGTTTTATTATCAATGTCCAATAAGTTTCAGGATAAATCCTATCTTATTATTTTTGGATTTCTTGTCTCTGCATTTGCAGGAGCCATTGTTTCGCTATTGCAATTATATGCTGAAAACCAAAGCCTGAAGAATTACATTTTATGGTCTTTCGGAGCCAATAATATGGTAACCAGAAATCAGATCATAGTTTTGTCCGTTTTGGTTCTGATAGGATTGTTCATTTGTTTTAAAACCATAAAACCTTTAATCGGGAATTCATTGGGAAATTCATACGCCCAAAGCTTAGGGGTTAATTTACAGCATCTGAAAATTTTAATTATTACCGCTTCTTCCCTGCTTTCTGCTTCCATCACAGCATTTTTGGGACCTATCTTATTTATAGGAATCATTGTCCCGCATTTTTGCAGACTGATTTATAATCCCGCCAAGTTATGGCAGCAATGGATTCTGAATATGTTCTTGGGAATACTGATCATGTTGTTATTTTCAATCATTGCAGAAAAAACCATGATCCCATTGAATGTAATAAGCTCTATATTTGGAATTCCGGTGATATTGTTTATGCTTTTAAAACAGAATAAAGTATAAATGTGAATGAGTGAATATTGACTCCCTAAATTAAAATCTGCGTTATCTGCTCAATCTGTGAGAAATAAAATATTTATGCATCTACAAATCAAGCAAGCCAACATCGGTTATACAACCAACTTAATTTCAAATGCCAATGCAGAATTGAAATTAGGTGACGTATGCTTGTTGATCGGTAATAACGGCGTGGGAAAAACCACTCTTATCAAGTCTATTCTACATCAGATTCCTTTATTGAATGGGGAAATACTGATTAATTATAAAAATGTAAAAAACCTTTCCGTTAAAGAAATTGCCGAAAACATTGCAGTTGTTTTTTCCAAGTCAGTTGTTCCTCAAAATTATACTGTTGAAGACCTTATTTCTTTAGGAAAATATATTTATTATCCTTATTACTTCGAATTAAAAAAGAAAGACAGAGAAGAAGTTTCAGACATTATTGAACAGCTTGATTTAAGCCAGTATAAACATACCCTTCTCAGAAATCTTTCAGACGGGAATCTCCAAAAAGCTTTTATCGGAAGAGCTTTAACCCAGAATTCGCCTGTTATTATTCTTGATGAACCTACAACTCACCTTGATGAAAAAAATAAGATCATCATCCTCAAAACACTCCGGAAATTAGCGAAAGAACAAAATAAGCTCATCCTCTTTTCTTCCCATGATTGGCGCTTGGCAAAAGAATTTGCAGATAAAATATGGTATGTAAAAGATAACCGGCTGTACTCGGGAATTGTGGAAGACCTTCTTCTTCATCATGAAGAATTAACTAATGCCTCACTATTCAAGGTTAATGAAAACTTTGTTCCGCCCAAAATTTCAGCTCCTGCTTTTCATAAGGAAATGTTGTATTCATTACTTCAGAAAAACTTTCAAAAAGACCTCTCTTCACTCAATTTCGAATTTGAAAACGGCTTTTGGGTGATTTTTGGTAATGCGCAAAAGCACAAATGCGAATCCTTTGAAGAAATTATCAATTTCATTAAAAACATTCATTAATACTAAGTTTTCTTTGATTATATCACATACTATGCATGCATAATATTATGCTTGTCATATAATTTAATTCATTTATTATCAGATCATTAACAAAATTTAACGTAAAAAAATACTATGCATGCATAATATTTACTAAATTTGGGTAAAACCATTACAACAACAATGATGGATAATAAAGACAAAATAGAAAACGTAGACTTAATTTTAAAACAAACCTGGTTAGCGGTATCGAAAATGTATTCGGATATGGCTCATGAATATGACTCAACGGCGGTTCAGGCTCTTACACTTCTTAAAATAGATCCCAAAGAAGGAACAAGAAGCACCAATCTCGGACCAAAAATGGCTATTGAGCCCACTTCTTTAACCAGAATCATCAAACTTCTGGAAGATAACGGATATATCTATAAGGAAAAGACCACTACTGACAAACGTGAAGTGATCATCAAACTTACTGAAAAAGGATTGAACTCAAGAAATCTTTCTAAAGAAGTGGTAGTAAACTTCAACAAAAAAGTGATGGAAAGAATTCCTGTCGAGAAAATGGAAGTTTTCAAGGACGTTATGACAGAAATTATGAAAATCGCGAACGATCTCAACAACAGAAAATAAAGTAAAATGAAACCGAAAGGTTCCATCTGACCAATTAACAAATAAATATAATAATTTACAGATGAAAAGAAGAATCAAACATGTAACGGTTCTCGGTTCAGGAATTATGGGAAGTGGTATTGCAGCACACTTTGCCAACATTGGTGTGGAAGTGTCATTGCTGGATATTGTTCCTTTTGAATTGACTGAAGCTGAACAGAAAAAAGGTTTGACCAAAGAAGACAAAGCAGTGAGAAACAGGATCGCTGCCGAAAACTTTGAAAAACTGAAGAAAGCGAGCCCGGCTTTGCTTTATTCACCGAAATTTGCTGAGAGAATTAAAATCGGAAATTTTGATGACGATCTACAGAAAATAAAAGATACAGACTGGATTATTGAAGTTGTAGTAGAAAGGTTAGATATTAAAAAATCCGTTTATGAAAAAATAGAACAGTTCAGAAAACCGGGAACATTAATTTCTTCTAATACCTCCGGAATTCCTATCCATCTATTAACGGAAGGAAGAAGTGAGGACTTCAAAAAATATTTCGCAGGAACACATTTCTTTAATCCTGTAAGATACCTTCCTCTTTTAGAGATCATTCCTACCAATGATACAGATCCTGAGATCATCGATTTCTATATGAATTATGGGGCAAAGTTCCTGGGCAAAACTACAGTTTTAGCCAAAGACACTCCTGCTTTCATTGCCAACAGAATCGGAGTTTTCTCTATGATGGATCTTCTTCACAACGTTCAAAAATTAGGGTTAACGGTTTCTGATGTTGATAAACTAACAGGGCCCGTGATCGGACGTCCAAAATCTGCTACATTCAGAACAGCGGATGTTGTGGGTCTGGATACTTTGGTAATGGTTGCCAACGGAGTTCGTGACAGCGGTGTGGAAACCCCTGATTTTTATAACGTATTCTCATTACCTGCTTATATCCAGAAAATGGTGGATAACAAATGGCTAGGTTCCAAAACAGAACAGGGATTCTATAAAAAGGTAAAAAATGCAGAAGGAAAATCTGAAATTCATGGATTAAATCTTGATACTTTAGAGTATGAGCTTCAGGGTAAATCTTCCTTCCCTACATTAGAATTAACGAAAACTATTGATAAACCGATCGACAGGTTCAAAGTTTTGATCGGTGGCAAAGATAAAGCAGGTGAACTGTACAGAAAATCTCTGGGGTCACTATTCGCCTATGTTTCTCATAAAGTCCCTGAAATCTCTGATGACATCTACAAAATTGATGATGCCATGAGAGCCGGTTTTGGCTGGGAAAACGGACCGTTTGAAATTTGGGATGCCGTAGGTGTGGCAAAAGGTGTGGAACTGGCAAAAGATGCAGGATATGAAGTTTCCGACTGGGCTAAATCCTTAGCTGAAAAAGGAGAAACATTTTATAAAGTGAATGATGAAGGCCAAAGCATCTATTATAATAAGAACTCAGGAGATTATAACAATATTCCGGGTCAGGATGCATTCATCATCTTAGATAATATCAGAAAAAATAAAACACTTTGGAGCAATTCAGGTGCTGCTATTGAAGATTTAGGTGATGGAATCATCAACTTTGAAATCCGTTCTAAAATGAACTCTCTCGGAGGCGAAGTATTAGATGGATTAAACAGAGCTATCGATTTGGCTGAAAAAGAATATGATGGTTTAGTGGTAGGAAATCAAGCCGCTAATTTCTCTGTAGGAGCTAATTTGGCTATGATTTTAATGATGGCGATTGAGCAGGACTGGGATGATCTGAATATGGCCATTGCGTATTTCCAGAAATCCATGATGAGAGTTCGGTACTCCTCTATTCCTGTGGTGGTTGCTCCTCACGGAATGACACTTGGAGGAGGTTGTGAAATGACCATGCATGCAGACAGAGTGGTTGCAGCAGCAGAAACATATATTGGACTGGTAGAAACCGGAGTCGGAGTAATTCCTGGTGGTGGTGGTACTAAAGAATTGACTTTAAGAACTTCCAGAGAGTTCCACAACGATGACGTTAAAAACAACAGACTTCGTGATGCCTTCATGAATATTGCCATGGGTAAAGTTGCCACTTCAGCGTATGAAGCTTACGATATGGGAATTCTTGAAAAAGGAAAAGATATTGTAGTCGTAAATAAAAACAGACAGATCGCAGAAGCTAAAAAAATAGCTAAACTATTAGCAGAACAAGGCTATACGCAACCTATTCAGCAATCAGTGAAAGTATTAGGAAAAGATGCATTAGGAATGTTCTATGTAGGAACAGATCAGATGCTAACCGGAAACTATATCTCTGAACACGATAAGAAAATTGCAGACAAATTAGCCTATGTAATGGTTGGTGGAAATCTTTCCGAACCAACGGTAGTGACTGAACAATACTTACTGAATCTTGAAAGAGAAACATTCTTATCACTTTGTGGGGAAAGAAAAACTTTAGAGAGAATTCAGTACATGTTACAGAATGGAAAACCGTTGAGAAATTAATTTTTCTTGTAAAATGTAAAAAGTATTAAAGTATTAATGATGCATAATTTTAGAGATTTAGAAGTTTGGATAAAATCTATAAAACTTTGTAAAATATTTTACTTGGCTTCAAATAATTTTCCAAAAGATGAAATATTCGGATTGACCTCCCAGTCAAGAAGAAGTTTATATTCCATTCCTTCTAATATTGCTGAAGGCGCAGGCAGAGATACAGATGCTCAATTTTCACATTTTTTGAATATTGCATTAGGTTCTTCATTTGAATTTGAAACTCAAATATTAATTGCTAATGATTTGGGTTTCTTTAAAAATGATGATTTTAACATTATTTATTCTGAAATCAAGCACATACAAAATATGTTGGCAAAATTGAAACAGAAATTTAATACTCAGGCATTTTAAATCATAAATACATTTTACGTAAATACATTAATACAACTAAATGAAAACAGCATATATAGTAAAAGGATACAGAACAGCGGTAGGTAAAGCACCTAAAGGGTCCCTTCGCTTCACTCGTCCCGACGTTATGGCGGCAACAGTTATTGAAAAATTAATGGCTGAACTTCCGCAATTAGACAAAAACAGGATTGATGACCTTATCGTAGGAAATGCAATGCCTGAAGCAGAGCAAGGATTGAACGTTGCCCGTTTGATTTCTTTAATGGGTCTGAATACAGACAAAGTTCCGGGAGTTACCGTAAACAGATACTGTGCTTCTGGAAGTGAGGCAATTGCCATCGCTTCTGCCAAAATCCAGGCTGGAATGGCAGATTGCATCATCGCTGGAGGTACGGAATCGATGTCTTATATTCCCATGGGAGGTTACAAGCCGGTTCCGGAAACGGATATTGCAAAAACCAACCCTGATTATTATTGGGGAATGGGTTATACGGCTGAAGAAGTGGCCAAACAATATAAAATCACAAGAGAAGAACAGGATCAGTTTGCCTTTGAATCTCATATGAAGGCTTTAAAAGCTAATCAGGAAGGAAAATTTGCCAATCAAATCGTTCCGGTTCCGGTGGAATATAATTTCCTGGATGAAAACCAGAAAATGCAGACTAAGAAATTCGATTTCTCTGTAGATGAAGGTCCGAGAGCAGATACTTCTTTGGAAGGTTTGGCCAAATTAAAGCCTGTATTCGCTAACGGAGGAAGCGTAACCGCCGGAAACTCTTCCCAAATGAGTGACGGAGCTGCTTTCGTGATCGTGATGAGCGAAGAAATGGTAAAAGAGCTGGGATTGGAACCTGAAGCCAGGCTGGTTGCTTATGCGGCAGCAGGATTGGAACCTAGAATCATGGGAATGGGACCAATTTATGCCATTCCAAAAGCTTTAAAACAAGCAGGATTGGAATTAAAAGATATTGAACTGATTGAGTTGAACGAAGCATTCGCCTCGCAATCCGTTGCCATCAAGAAAGAATTAGGACTTAATCCTGAAATTCTGAATGTAAACGGAGGAGCTATTGCTCTGGGACACCCTCTTGGATGTACGGGAACAAAATTAACCGTTCAGCTTCTTGATGAAATGAGAAAACGCGGCAACAAGTACGGAATGGTTTCTATGTGTGTAGGAACAGGGCAAGGAGCTGCATCAATCTTTGAACTTCTTTAAAAATGTATTGATGTATTCAGGTACAATGTATTCATGATTTGAAAATACATTGTACGTAAATACTTTAATACAAATAATTAATCTCTAAAAAAATAAAACAGTATATGGCTACATTAAAAGGCGGAGAATTCCTGATTAAAGAAATTCCGGCAAATGATATCTTCTCTTTAGAAGAGCTTTCTGAAGAACAAAAAATGCTTCGTGATTCTGCAAAAGAATTTATAGACAGAGAAGTTGTTCCACAACACGATCGTTTTGAGAAAAAAGATTATGCATTAACTGAGCAAACAATGCGTCAGCTTGGTGAAATGGGACTATTGGGAATTACAGTTCCTGAAGAATATGGAGGTCTGGGAATGGGATTCGTGAGTACCATGCTGGCTTGTGATTATGTTTCGGGAGGAAACGGGTCATTAGCAACAGCTTACGGAGCACATACAGGAATCGGAACTCTTCCTACCCTTCTTTACGGAAGCGAAGAATTAAAAAAGAAATATCTTCCTGATTTAGCGACCGGAACAAAATTCGGGGCCTATTGTTTAACTGAACCGGATGCAGGTTCTGATGCCAATTCAGGGAAAACAAGAGCAAGACTTTCCGAAGATGGAAAACATTATATCATCAATGGGCAGAAAATGTGGATTTCCAATGCAGGTTTTGCAGATACTTTCACCTTATTTGCGAAAATTGATGATGATAAAAATATTACAGGTTTTGTAATCAACCGTTCAGAATTAGAAGATCCGAACAGCTTAACTTTTGGTGAGGAGGAGCATAAATTAGGAATCCGCTCTTCTTCTACCCGTCAGGTTTTCTTCAATGATATGAAAGTTCCTGTTGAAAATATGCTGGGTGAAAGAAATAATGGCTTCAAAATCGCTTTAAACGCGTTGAATGTAGGAAGAATTAAATTAGCGGCTGCCAATCTTGACGGACAGAGAAGAATTTTGAATCACTCTATTCAATATGCTAACGAAAGAAAGCAATTTGGAGTTTCCATTTCCACTTTTGGAGCTATCAGAAAGAAAATTGCGGAAATGTCAACCGGAGTTTTCGTAAGTGAGGCAGGTTCTTACCGATTGGCCAAAAATGTAGAAGATAAAATTGCAGAATTGGTTTCCGGCGGAATGGATCATCAGCAGGCTGAATTAAAAGGAGTGGAAGAATTTGCAGTGGAAGCTTCTATTCTAAAAGTTTTTGTATCTGATCTTACTCAGACTACAGCCGATGAAGGAATCCAGATCTATGGTGGAATGGGATTCTCAGAAGATACACCAATGGAATCTGCATGGAGAGATGCGAGAATCGGAAGAATTTATGAAGGAACCAACGAGATCAACCGACTTTTAGCGGTAGGAATGCTTATTAAGAGAGCAATGAAAGGAGAATTAGACCTATTATCTCCGGCCATGGCAATCAGCAAAGAATTAATGGGAATCCCTTCATTTGAAGTTCCGGACTACTCTGCTTTCATGAGTGAGGAAAAAGCGATTATCGCCAACCTTAAGAAAGTGTTCTTAATGGTTTCAGGAGCTGCACTTCAGAAATACATGATGGATATTGAAAAGCAACAGCACCTGTTATTGAATGCTTCCGAAATCCTGAACCAGATTTATATGGCAGAATCTGCGATTTTAAGAGCTGAAAAACATTTCGCTCCTGACTCTGTGGAAGCTGCAATGGCACAATTAAACCTTTACAAAGCTGTAGAGAAAATTATTGCTGCAGCAAAAGAAGGAATTATTTCTTTCGCGGAAGGTGATGAACAGAGAATGATGCTTTCCGGATTGAGAAGATTTACCAAGTACACCAATCATCCGAATGTAGTGGCATTAACTGAGAAAATTGCTGCCCATTACATTGAAAAAGGAACTTATTAGTCTTTAAGAATATATAATTTTGATTTTGAACGTCTCATTTTGAGGCGTTTTTTTTGTTTTTAATAAATTTTCTTTAATTTTATTAAAAAATAATAAATGATGAATACATTATGGATTTCTTTTTATCTGATTTCAACTTCTGTTTCTCCTCAAATAAACAAGACGGAATATCTTGCAAATGTTCACAATAAACCTAAAGAGTCTGTTTATAAAATGCTTGTTGCAAAACCAAAAAACGCTTCCATGTACTCTTGCCTGAAAACACCTAAACAAGATTATTCAAAGTACAGAATTCTGAATATAACCCCAGCTAAAAACAAAGAATAAAATATAAAACTAAACCTTTAAACATAAATATTATATCATGGGAAAATTTATTATCTCCAAAAGAACAAACGATGATTTTCAATTTAATCTTAAAGCCGGAAACGGACAAGTTATCCTGACTAGCCAGGGATATAGCTCAAAATCGGCATGCGAAAACGGAATAGCATCCGTGAAAACCAATTCTCAGGATGATTCAAAATTTGAACGGAAAACAGCTTCAGACGGCAGATATTATTTCAGCCTGAAAGCCACCAACGGACAAATTATCGGGAACAGTCAGATGTATGAATCCGAAAACGGGATGGAAAACGGAATAGATTCTGTAAAAAGCAATGCCCACCATGCATCAGTAGAAGATGAAACTCACTTATAAATATTGTAAAAATATTTGACACAAAAATGTCTCAAAATTTTGAGGCATTTTTTATTTTTGTAATCCATTGTGACGAGAATGACAAAAGAAGAACTACTCCATAAGGCAATAAAAATTGCAGACAAGGCCCACAAAGGTCAGACTGATAAATACCATGCTCCTTATATCGCACACGTTATGCGCGTGATGGAATATGGCAAAACCACAGATGAAAAAATTGTAGGAGTTCTCCACGATGTGGTGGAAGATCATCCTGAAGAATTCAGTCTTGAGTTTCTGAGATCAGAAGGTTTCCCTGAATATATCCTGTTTGCGGTCAGCTGCCTTACCAAATTTGATCCGGAAGAAGATTATGATGATTTTATAAGAAGAACAGAAAGATCTCCTTTAGCGGTTGCCGTAAAACTAAATGACCTACGTGATAATATGGACCTCAGAAGAGTTAACCGAGAGCTGACTCCTAAAGATATTAAGAGGTTTAACAAATACCTGAAAGCTTACCGCTATCTGATTGAGAAATATTAATCCGCTCCCGGGAAATCGTATGTTTTGGTTTCGTGCTTGGTACCATCAATATTGATGTTCAGGGCCAGGTAAACGAAATGAAGATTTCTGTTTCCTGTAGCTTCAAATTCTCTTTGCCAAAGATATCCAGTTGCGAGTCCGAAGTTATCATCAATCTGATAACCAATTCCTCCATATACCCTGTTTCTCGCAAAAGTAGGCTTCATAGGAGTTACCAAGAAAATTTCATCATATACATTGGCAAACAGGGTTCCCGGCTCTACTTTTTTAGCATTCAAAGGAACCGTGATATTTAAACGGTAACGATAACGCATTCTTTGAGAAGTTTTATCTTTTTGAGGTTCGTAAAACCAGCTTTTTTCAGCACGGAATCTGTTTTCAAATTTTACAATTCCTTTTTTAATATCAATCACATCCTGCAGCCAAACCCTGAATTCTTCTCTGCTTAAAGAATGATTTTTATAATTCACATATCTGCCAAGACCTACAAAAGGCTTATGATTTTTAGTTAGATTGTATCCTAATCCTCCTTTAATCTCATAATAATCAGGGTATGTAAAATCTTCATTTCCTCTCAGTTGCCCTTCTGCATATAAGAAAAACTTAGGATGGAACTTGTACGTTAACGTCAGAGCATTGAAGCTGGAAATATGTTCCTGTGCTTTAAAAAATGTAATGGTAAACAGTAAGCTTAATCCTAGTACAAGTCTCATGAAAAAAATTTTTGCAAAAATATAAGATTTAACAATTCAGTAATATTAAGTTTACTTAACATTAATATTGTAAGAGAACCCCACGTGGAACCATCTGTCAGGCATCTGAACCCCAAATGTTTCCGTGTATTTCGTCCTCGTAACATTATTAATTAGAACATATACTGAAAAGTTGTTATTCGTATAGCTTGTTTTCTGATCCAACAGATTATAGCTTCCCTGATTCACTCTTTCATTGTATCTGTAAACAAACTCATTCGTAAAATATTTAAGAAATCTGGTTTCCAGCTTAGCTACAAACTGATGTTTCAGGTTGTCCAGTACATACCTTGATACTACTCCATTAGATTCTTTAAAAGAAGTATCCAGATAGGTATATCCTGCCGAATATCTCATCCAGCTCAATAGTTGATGATTCACTTCCACTTCCATTCCTTTTGTATCGATTTCCCCTACATTCTGAGCATACCAAACCGGATCTTCCAAAGAGTTCTTTACCCAATCAATAGAATTATTGGAATTCCTCATAAATCCGCTGATTTTGGCTAAAAGCTTTGCATTTTGGAACTGATACCCAACTTCAGCCGAAACGGCATTCTCAGGAAGCAGATCTGCATTTCCCTGCTCCGTTTTGCTTGAATAATACAAGTCCGTAAAAGTAGGAACACGGTATACTTTTGAAACATTTCCATAGAACTTATTATGCTGGTCTATATTATAGCCTATATCCAATCCGGGATAGAAAAAGTTTCCCTCTTTGGAATAATTCGCCCATGAAACTCCGGGTGAAATATTAAGTTTATTGTTCAAGAGAGAAAAATGATGCTCAAAGAAAACCTGGGATACAAAGCGGTTTCTATCTCCGAGATTGTTGCTTACCAGAAATTCCTTTCTTAATTCCACACCCAAACCGGTGGTTCCCAATCCCCATAAGTAACTGGAATTCACTTCTCCGCCCACATTATTGCCAATGTGCATATTTCTGTAAATTTCAGGTTTTTCTCTGTTAAACAGATACATATCCTGACCCCTTCTCCAATATACATTAGAATTAAGCTTCAGTTTGCCAAAAGTTTGTTGATGAGCCAGACTCACGATAGAAGCCTGGATTTCTTCATATTGCTCCGTTGCTTTAGGAGACGCATAAAAACCATTGGCCCCGAATTTCTTTTCAGAAAAGCCTGCCTGTAATCTTATATTTCCGTTTTTAATATGGAGTCTGTTCTGATAAAACACATTCCTGATTTCGTAATCCGTATTATGCATATACCCTTGGGAGCTGTTGGAGTTAGCCTGAAGCGAGTTAGAAAACTTTTCGTTTCCTACCTGAACATTCAACCCGAAACCGTAGGTCTCATAATCTCCTCCTTCAGCACTTATTTTTACTCTTTTACCAGGATATGTTTTTGTGATAATATTGATCACTCCTGCGTATGCGTTTTGTCCAAACCTTCTTGCAGCCGGACCCTTAATCACTTCTATCCGCTCCACATCTTCAAGGTCCAACGGAAGGTTTAAAGAGTTATGGCCGGTTTGGGAATCATTCATTCTTATCCCATTTAAAAGAAGAAGCACCTGCTCAAACGAGCTTCCTCGGAAACCTATATCACTCTGTACTCCGTTTGCACCCCTTCGTCTGATATCCATTCCCGGAATTTGCTGAAGAATTTCATCGATACTTTTTGCGGGGGAATTCGCAATTTCCTCTTTAGTAATAACAGAAATATTCTGGTTAGCACTTTTATAGGGGGTGGAAATCAATTTTCCCTGGATTTCAATAGTTTCGATATCATCTGTTTTTTCCTGAGCGTTCACTAAAAGTAAAGACCCGATAAAAAACACACTTCCTATTCTTTTAAGCATAATTATATTAGTTTTATTCCCCTTGGATTTCGGAAAGTTTAGCAGACTCCAAAAGTAGCAGAGTTCGTCAAGACAGGCAAATGATTGTTGTCATAAAAAAAGATGCAGCTGTTTGGCTGCATCTTTTGTGGGAAACTGATTGGTATACTTATCTTTTTCTCATTAAATGTGTAACTAGATCTCTGAATAATTTTCTCATTTCTATATTACATATTTATGAATACAATTTTAAATAATTTTAAAACACAAAACAATACCTAAAATCAAAAAAAAATCCTAGCAAGGTATAAACTTCATTACAAATAAATAATATTCCATTTTTATTAGAATCAGAATTATGAAATTAATTAGATTTTATGATTTGATTGTATAATTTATTTTCATATTCTCTATCATTGGAACTGAAATTTACAGTGAAAATTCGTAATTTTGTTAGTCTTAATTTTACTATGGTTTCAACTACAGAAATAGATATAAAAAAACAGGTATTTGTTAAAAATGCACACCTTAACAACCTGAAACATATTGATGTACTCATCCCGAAAAATAAACTGATTGTCATTACAGGAGTTTCCGGAAGTGGAAAGTCATCTTTGGCTTTCGACACCATTTATGCGGAAGGACAGAGAAGATATGTGGAAAGCTTAAGCTCATACGCACGTCAGTTCTTAGGAAAGCTTGAAAAACCGAAAGTGGACGACATCAAAGGGCTCGCGCCTTCTATTGCCATTCAGCAGAAAGTGATTTCATCTAATCCACGTTCTACCGTAGGAACTTCCACGGAAATCTATGATTATATGAAGCTACTTTTCGCAAGGATCGGAAAAACCTATTCTCCGGTTTCGGGAGAAGAAGTAAAAAAAGATTCCGTATCGGATGTGGTGGATTTCATCAAAGCTTCTAAAAAAGATGATTCTTTCTTATTGACAGCTCCATTGGAATATGACATTGCTAACTTCAATGAAACCCTGAATATTTTAAAGCTTGCCGGATTTACCCGACTTGAAATCAATGGAAATATGGCAGGTATCGAGGACCTGGAAAGCTTTGGTTTCACTCCGGAAAAAGGAATGACCATTAATTTGGTGATAGACCGCTTTTCCTATGAAGAAGATGAAAGTTTTCTTCAAAGACTGGCAGACTCTATTCAGATGGCTTTTTATGAAGGAAGAGGATATTGTTCCCTTAAGAATACGGAAACGGGTAAAATCAAAGAATTCTCCAATAAATTTGAACTGGATGGTATAGAGTTCTTAGAACCCAATGTCCATTTTTTCAGTTTCAATAATCCTTATGGAGCCTGCCCTGCCTGTGAAGGATACGGAAAAGTAATCGGAATTGACGAAGACCTTGTCGTTCCCAATAAAACTTTATCCATCTATGAAGATGCGGTGGTTTCCTGGAAAGGGGAAAGCATGAGCGAATGGAAAAAAGCTTTTATTAAAAAAGCCGGTGATTTCCCTATTCATAAGCCTTATCATCAATTAACCAAGGAACAGAAAAACTTTTTATGGAAAGGTGACGGCAGCAGCAGTTTCCCATCCATTAATAATTTCTTCAAAATGCTTGAAGAAAACTTATATAAAATTCAATATCGTGTGATGTTGTCCCGTTACCGCGGCAAGACATTGTGTCCTACTTGTGAAGGGCTTCGTTTACGTGAAGAAACCAGTTGGGTGAAGGTGGACGGACACAATATCCAGTCTATGATCGAGCTTCCATTAGATGAGCTTGCTCCTTTAATTAAGAGCCTGAAACTCTCTGAACATGACCAGGAGGTAGCCAAAAGACTGCTTTACGAAATCACAACCCGACTCGAATTCTTATTAAAAGTAGGTTTAGGATATTTAACCCTGAACAGGACTTCTAACACTCTGTCCGGTGGAGAAAGCCAGAGAATTAATCTGGCAACAAGCTTGGGAAGCTCACTCGTAGGCTCCATTTATATTCTGGATGAGCCTTCCATTGGATTGCATTCCAGAGATACGGAGAATTTAATTGAAGTATTGAAAAGCCTTCGTGACCTGGGGAATACCGTTATCGTTGTAGAGCACGATGAAGATGTAATGAGGGCCGCAGATTATATCATTGATATAGGCCCGGAGGCGGGATATCTGGGTGGAGAACTTGTTTTTGCCGGTGATTATAAAGACCTGAAAAATGCGGATACGCTTACCTCAAAATACTTAACCGGAAGGCTGGAAATTGAAGTTCCTAAAAAGCGAAGAAAAGCTAAGGAATGGATTCATATCAAAGGGGCCCGACAGAATAACCTTAAAAACATTGATGTTGATGTACCACTGGAAAGCCTTGTGGTTATTTCCGGGGTTTCAGGAAGCGGTAAATCGACTTTAATGAAGGAAATCCTGACCAATGATATTCAGATCCAATTGGGAATGGGTGGAAAAAAAGGAGATTATGATTCCGTAGAATTTCCTAAAAAACTCATTAAAAATATTGAGCTGATCGATCAGAACCCGATCGGCAAATCTTCCCGTTCGAATCCCGTAACCTATTTAAAGGCTTATGACGATATCAGAGATCTGTTTGCCAAGCAGAAAACGGCTAAAATGATGGGATATAAGCCCAAACATTTCTCTTTCAATGTAGACGGCGGAAGATGTGATGAGTGTAAAGGTGAAGGAGTGATTAATGTTTCCATGCAGTTCATGGCAGATATTGAGCTGGAATGTGAAGTTTGCAAAGGAACCCGCTTCAAAAGTGAGATCCTGGAGGTGAAATACGATGAGAAGAATATTTCAGATATTCTTCACATGACGGTTGATGAATCCATTGAATTTTTCAGGGAAAATAAGGAAGATAAAATTGTCACCAAACTGACGCCTTTGCAGGAAGTAGGATTAGGATATTTACAATTAGGACAAAGCTCTTCTACTCTTTCTGGAGGAGAAGCTCAACGTGTAAAGCTGGCTTCTTTCCTGGTAAAAGGAGTTACTACCGATAAAACATTATTTATTTTTGATGAACCTTCAACAGGATTGCATTTCCATGATATTCAGAAGCTCTTGAAATCTTTACAGGCTTTGATTGATCTGGGACATTCCGTAATTGTTATTGAACATCAGCCGGATATTATCAAATGTGCAGATCATATCATTGATATTGGCCCGGAAGCAGGAAAACATGGTGGAGAAGTTGTATTTGCCGGAACACCGGAAAATCTTATCCTGAATAAAAAATCGCATACCGCTAAATATATTAAAGAAAAGCTGGAATAATATGCCGCTACTTTCCTCACAGTACTTACCTCCCGGACGGGTGTTCAGAAACGGTGATATTTCCACCTTGTATTCGGCATTATTAAGAAAAGTGAATGGTGTTAGTCAGATTCGGGAAAGGCTGGAATTACCTGACGGGGATTTTATGGATTTGGAATGGAGCTATGGTTCCAAGAAAGCGGATAGCTGTGTCATTATTCTCCACGGTTTGGAAGGAAATGCCCAACGCCCATATGTTTTAGGGGCAGCCAGGATTTTTAACGAAAACGGTATCGACTGTTGTGCCGTACACTACAGAAGCTGTTCCGGAGAGCCCAACCGTTTATTTTCTTCTTACCATTCCGGCAGAACCGAAGACGTAAAAACGGTATTAGAATATGTTCTTGAAAAAGGAGATTACAGGAATATCTGCATTAACGGATTCAGCTTGGGAGGTAATCTCGCTTTAAAATTTGTGGGAGAAAATGAGTTCTTGCCTAAAGAAGTGAAAGCCGTTATTGCCATCTCAACGCCTGTAGACCTTGAAGGATGCATGAGATCTTTGCAAACTCCCAGAAATATATTGTATTCCACTGATTTCCTTATAACGTTGAAAAATAAACTAAAGGAGAAAGAAAAAATGTTTCCGGATCAGCTTAGCCAAGACGATATCAGAAAAATAAAGTCATTAAAAGAATACGATGATTTCTATACTTCAAAAGCCAATGGTTTCAAAGATG
>NZ_BAAFHL010000045.1:0-20493 GCF_042849955.1 Chryseobacterium barbadense | reverse complement strand
AATGTGTGAACCTGTGTTGTCTTCAATCTTCACGATCAGTCCCGGTAATCCATAAAATTTATACGGTCCGTCCTGAAAAGGAATGTCTGTAGAAAACCATGCCGTCCATTCTCTTCCGCCGAAGCTTGTGATTGCTTTCTGGGCATTATACTCACCTATTTTCTGTTTATCCGGAAGAATTTTCCATTCAGGTTTTTTATCTTCTGTAATTTTGTATTGATCGGTAGAAATGTTTCTGAACAGATAAGTTTTAAAATCAGGATATTGCTTGGTTACTTTATAAGAAACCTGTCCCGGGCTTTCTCTTCTGTTGATGCTGATATTTCCCGGATTTCCTTTTAACTGTTTTTCGAGATCGGCTTTCGCAGTTGAATCAGCAACGAACTTATCATGGCTGTAATAAGTTGAACCATTTTTATCAATATCCAGCAACATCATATCTTTTTTCACTTCCGTCCTATCGTTGGAATCCGGAATATATTTGTATTCGTAAAAAAATCTGTTGACCTGTGCGTGGGCAAAGACACTCACAAGCAAAAAAAGGAATACAATTTTTTTCATACTGTAATTATTCATTGTAAATTTCATCATATTATGCTTTCATTAAAAAGCTTTGTCAATTCAGCATCATGTATGTGGATTGACAAAGCTGATTGGAACTTTATTTTTTGGTTTGAATTCTTATTTCACCGGAAGCCTTACCGTTGTTGTTGTTTTTATTAACATTCATGCTTTTAATATCACCAGGCTTTAAAGCCTCCATTTCTTCTTTAGAAACTTCTTTACCATCAATATAAAATTTCATATCTCCGGTTCCGGAAGTATTCTTTAATCCGGAAATGATGATATTATTCTTTTTATCCCCGGTTCTGATGTAATCGGAATTGATTCTTATGACTTTATCGGATGGGATATTGTAGCTGAAATCATTATTAAAATAAATTGCTCTTCTGTTTCCCTCCAATGCTCTTCTTTCTGCTTCAAGTTTAGCTCTTTCCCCTTCTAATTTTGCTCTTTTTTCATTAAGCTTGGCTCTTTTTCTATCCAGTTCAGCTCTTTTTTTAGCTGTACTTGCAGATTCTTTAGCTCTTTCAGCAGATCTGAAGGCCATATCAGCTTCAGGGCTCCACTTCATATCTTTTAAATCTTTAAATTTATAGACTTTTACTTTTGGAGCTCCCGGAGCATGGGGTGCAGCCGGAGCACCAGGAACCTCAGGAAAATCGATATCTAATTCCGGAAGCTCAGGCATTTCTGGTAATTCAGGCATTTCTTCATACTTCATATTTTCAATGTTCTTCATTTTATCTTTCCATTCTTTCGAATTGAAGTATTCATCAATATTCACATTTTTACCATCCATCCTGATCACCATGGCAGATTTCATAAAGTCTTCTGAGTCGATAATTTTTCCTATCTCTCCAGATAGCTTCCCAATTTCTTCAAGGCGGTCATTATATTCTTTGCTTTCAGGGTTAAGGTTTTTCAAAGCTGAGCTGCTTTCCTTAATTTTTTTGCTTAGATCGGCGATTTTTTTCTGGCTGTCTGATTTTTGGAAATGCTTTGGTTCCCCGGGAACTTTCATTTTTAATTTTCCGGGAGCAATAGTATCTTTTTTAATCTGAGCAACGGCCTCCTGAATTGCTATATTGGTTTCTTTAATTTCTTTGTTTTTAGCATTTACCATATAAGCAAACGCTACGGAGAATAAAACCGGCAACGCAAAAATTCTTCGCGCATATCCGAACTTGGTTTTAGGTTTTTGTAACATTTTAAGTCGTTTTTTAAGGTTTGAACTTAGAAACGGACTGGTTGCAGGCAACTGTGTTCCGGAAAAGTGGCTTGCTAAAAGCATCTGCGCAAATGCTTTGGTGTCCGATTGTTTTATGGCTTTTTTATCAGCCAGATATTCATGGATTAAATTGAGTTCTTTTTTAATGATATGAAAGAACGGATTGAACCAGAAAACAGAGGTAATGATCTCTGTAAAGACCTTATCGAAAGAGTGTTTCTGCTCAATGTGAACCATTTCGTGCTTTAAAATCTGTTTTCCGATGTCTGAATTCAGAACAATGGTATTTTTCCAGAACAGGTTTTTAAAGTATGAAAATGGAGCGTCGGTCAAGTTTGTCTGGTAAAAATTGATTCCATCGAAACTTTCCTTTTGAAACTGGTTTTTAAGCTGTCGGATTTTTAAAATCCCATAGAGAAGCTTTCCTAAAAAATAGAAAGAAACCAATCCCAAAGCTGAAAAAATAATTCTAAGATAAATGTGGTCATTGTTTAGGTTTTTAGTTGTATTAAAATTTTGTAATTTATCAATCAGCATGTAAACATCATTATTCACTTCAATGGTAAAGTCATCTACTTTTATCAATGGCAGCAATAGTGATATCAGTATTGCGGACAACAGATAAAATCTGTTATAATGATGAAATGTCTTGTCTTTTAAAGACAACTGGTAATACAAAAACATTACACCAGAACAAACAATTACTTTTCCGAAATATAGAAGCACGGTTTCCATACTAGTTTTTCTTTTTGAGTTCGTCTAATAACATCTCAAGATCCTCCACTGTCATTTCATTTTTTTCTACAAGGAATGAAACGGCACTTTTGTAAGAACCTTTAAAATAATTTTTCACAAGACTTTTCATTGTTTTTCCTGAATACTGCTCTTTAGAGATCAGCGGGAAATACTCATGTTGTCTTCCGTATACATTATAGTCTACAAATTCTTTATCTTTCAATACTTTTAAAATAGTAGAGACTGTATTGGTATGCGGTTTGGGTTCGGGAAACAGATCGAGGATATCTTTAAGGAATCCCTTATCTAATTTCCATAAATACTGCATTACCTGTTCTTCTGCTTTTGTTAAAGTCTGAATTTTCATATCCTTCTCATTTTATCATTATCTGATATAAAATTAAGCAATAATTCTATATCACTAATAAATTAGTTATACAAATGTAGAAATTAATCTCATTTAAACAACTATTTTTTTAGTGATAATATGTAAAATAGTATAAAACACTGTTAATCAGATAAATAAAATATATTAAAGTTTTGTTAAAGTTTTAAATTTGACTAAAAAAACCGCTCCAAACTGAAGCGGTTAATATAATTGTGGTTAAGTTTAAAAATGGTAGGCAAGATTTATTCCTCCAAAGAAATAAGCTTTGCTTGGTCCCGGATTAACATCTGTGGCCACATTTCCCGGATAATTAGAATTGGGGTCATTATCATTGATGCTGTTGCCTAAAAACAGGAATGTATAATTGATCTGGCTCGTAAGATTATTTCCTGCCATATAAGCATCCACATCCCACTTCCCAAAGGTGTGCTTATATCCCAGTTTTGCATTGTATTGGTGGAAGCCCTTCACTTTATTGGTATTTCCGAAATCAGTATATACATCCCCAAGATAACTGAAAGTATTCAGGAAGTAGATTCCAATTTTTGTATCAAGATCTAGTCCAAGAGAAAATTTTGTTCTTGGAACGCCTACCACCTGATTATGGATATAATTTTTTTCCTGGTTATTTAATCTTGTCATAAAATCCTGATATCTGAAATCATAATAAGACGCATTAAAGAAAGGCTCTATTCTATTGATAAATCCTTCTTCGGTATCGTATTTATACCCTAAACTTGCCTCAATCCCTTTATTTTTTTGATTTCCCGTATTGGTCCAATAGCTATAAGCCGCTCCGGTTACAGGATCTTTTCCGGATAGTTGAGTCAATTTATCTTTAATTCTGATATCAAAAACAGAGATCTGATAATCGAATTTTGTATTCAACAATAACCCCTGAACTGAAAAATCAAGCATTTTGGCATTTTCCGGTTTAAGGTCATCATTGGTTTTATTGATTCCGGTGATAAAAGCTGTGGCAGCAGTTGGAGCGTTATACCCTTCACTATAGCTTAGGTTCACGATCTGTTTTCCGAATGTCTTCTGCAAAGCTATATGCGGTTTGTAAACCGTTGAAAAACTTTTATCAAAAGAGAGGTTCTTGTCATATCCTGCAACCAATCCCGGATAAGCGAGAAGGTCTTCCCTGTTATATTTAATCCTGTTTCCACTCAATCCGGCAATAAGACTTAGATCCCAAGGTTTATAGGTAAGTTTATCTACTAAGAAGAATGAAAGCTGATTGTTTTTATACTTAAAGTAAGATCCCCGTCCTATTGGCTGAGTTTCAAGCTCATTCCCGGTAAACCTGTAGTTGGAAATAAGAGAACGGGAAAACAAATATTCGGCACCGGTTTCAATAGTATTGCTGAAATCAGCAGATAATTGATTTTTGATGATAAATGTACTTCTGAAACCGTAATTAGGACTCTGATTGTCTTCCGCTGCACCGGCCGCAATTCTTTTTGCATCGAGATGAGAATAAAAAATAGAGGTGAAATTGGTAATATTAGGCTTGATGCTCCACCTGTGACTTATAGTTGCCCGGCTTACGTCAAAATTATTTGCCGCATTTTTATTAGCATATGCCAGATTTCCGGGATCATTTCCTGCATAATAATCTGCATAAGAAATCTGTCCTGTTACTCCTTCATCAGAATTGGTATGATTGGCATATACCGTAAGTTCCTGAGCTTGATTGATCTTAAAAGCCCCTAAAAAAGAATAGGTATTTTTTAAGCTGCTTCCTCTTGGCCTGTACCCGTCACTTTGAATATGTCCATAATTAAACATCAATGAAGCATTATCTGTTACCGCATCCACTCTTGTGGCAGTCTGAAATAAATTGAATGACCCTGCAGTTAGTTTTTGTGACAATGTAACTCCTTTTTCTGTAGAAGGCCTCATATAGAAGCGTACAACTCCACCAACACCGCCACCATATAAAGTAGCTGCAGGACCTTTAATAACTTCTACCTGATTGATCAGGGAAAAATCGATATCTTCCAATAGGGTAACACCATCTGCATTGGTAATAGGAACAGAATTAAGATAACTTTTGATTCCCCAGTTATTGAATTTCTGATCATTTCCATATCCTCTGACCACAATTCTCTGTCCACCCAATTGTGTTCTTTTATCCACCTGAACTCCCGCCAGAGTTCCCAGGCTTTGTTCAATAAAGCTGGAATTATTCCGGTTAAGCTCATACTCACTTAAGGTCTCCGTACTTTGCGCATGTCTTTGAAATTCTGCTCTTTCTTTTTTTATTTTATCCCTCCCGGTAATAGTAATAGGATCTATATCCGATTCTTTCACCTGCGCATGCAGGGTTTGGAATGCCGCACAAGCACCCATCATTAATATATATTTTCGCATGAAGTTTTATACTTTTTATTTTATACTTATTGAAATGTCATATCATAGTATAAAATTTAGGAGGAGAAAATATTTTTAGATGAAAATATGTTCCGCTCTTTAAGAAGTAATGGTAATTCTTTACGAGCAGGTTATATTCAACTATTTTGATGTTTTCCTGAAAGCCCGGACTAAAAAGCTGCTTTTGACTTTTTACTGTTTTGGTTTTGGAAGAAAAACACTTTTGATGTCCCCATATCAAACTGAAAAGAGGTAAAGAGCTTTCCTCAAATCTACGAATTTTTGTTTCTTTAGGATCTTTTATACAATAGTACTTATTGTCTATAACTTTTACAATATCATAAAGTTCTCCGTTAAACTTAAACTCATTCTTTGAAAGCCACTCCACATCTTCAAGTTGCTTCTGAGTAAATGAGATAAGATCCTTATCCTTAATTTTTTCCCGCAAAATATGCATTCGCATTTCACGCTGTACTTCTTCTCTTAATTCTTTAAGAAATTCAGAAGAGCATAAAGTTCCAGCTACTATAAAGATCAGAAAAAAATAAAAGATCTTATGTTTCAAAGATGGTATATGATAATTTATGGATAGAATTCCTGATTTTCTGAAACAGTAAATTTGGGAATTATTAATTTTTTGATTGCTTTGGATGTTCCTGTAGTATATTCCAGCCAATATTTTGAAGCTTGTACAGTTAGATCTTGGTTCGGAATTTCCTGACCACTGGAAGCATCAATCGTTGGTTCCCTGCGCTGATCTGTCATAGAAGCAGTAAGTACGATAAGTTTCCCTTCTGTTTTGGTAGTAACTGCCACTTTAGTTCCATTGATCATCAAACTTTTAAACAGATATGATTGGCTGTCCTTTTTTTTTAGCACGATTTTGTAATGTCTTCCTTTAACACCTTCTCTTCCTCCAAACCATTCTGTCTGTACAGCAGAGAGGATAGAAAAATCCTGCTTTTGAGAAACTGATGCCTGATCATTAGCAGCTTTTGTTGGTGCATTGCAAGAATACACCAACAATATTGCTGTTAATATAATTGTATGAAAATTCATTCTAGTCTTCCGCTTTCTGTTTTTTTCCTACCATAAAGATGGAGGTGAAAACTACCTGCTTATTATTCTCCGCTTTCAGAATATAGCTTCCATTTGATAAACCAGTTGCAAATTCTTCATCAGACTTCAGGTTGTTTTTCGTATAAACCAGTCTTCCTGAAGCATCAAAAATAGTAATATCTACGCTTTTAAATTTAGATTCATCAAATCTTAAGTGTGCATTTCCACGTGAAGGATTCGGGTACACCTGCATCAGTTTTTTCTGTTTTGTTTCAGATGTTGCTAATGAAATAATAGAGTTCTGTGAAGTCCATGCTCCTCTTCCATAGGTTGCAACCAACACTGTTCTGGTAGCAGGTCTGTAGTCTAAGTTTGTTACCCTTACATTTCCTATTCCAGCAGAATATTGAGCCCATGTAGGCGAGGCAGAAAGGAAATCTGTAGTTGCCCAAAGTCCGGCTTCGGTACCTATAATTACTTCATTGCTGTCATCAGGATTCATCAGAATGGTTCTCACAGGCATATCCGGAAGGTTTCCTTCTTTATTTTGCCAGGATGATCCTCCATCTGTAGAATAGAAAATACTTGCTGTATTATAATTAGCCACTGTAACCATGATACTATTTTCATTACTTCCGAATTCCATATCGGAGATAGTTCCTACAACAGGTGTTGTCAACGGGGTAGATACAAAAGATGTAGTATTAGCATCTGTCATTTTAAAAATTCTCCCCTGGTTTGTTCCTACCAATAATGTTGTGGAAGCCGTAGTATAAGGGGAAACTTTCAGATTTGAAATTTGCTCACTCGTCTGAGCCGCAGCTACCGTAACGGCAGTATTGGTAAGACTGAGCGGAATAGTATTAATCCCCGTTGTTCTGAAAATTGTCATCCCGGAACGGAATGAATAAAAGACATCTTTATTTCTGTCCAGTGCAATCTCATTCACAAAATGTCCCAAGCTTCTGTTAGCAGATGTAGTAATTAAGTTTACATAAGTATTATTTACAATAGAATATAATTTATGATTATTATACACATAGCTGTCTATCTGGTAATTTTCAAGGTCATCATATTCCGGATACATTCCGTCTCCTCCGGCGTAGGATTGGGAAGTATAAAAATTATTGGCTAAAGGAGCCCCATATAACATTTGGGTTCCATTATCCTGTGCACCAGCTAAAAATTCCTCATCTCCTGAATTTTTAGTAGGATTAAGTACGGCCCCATAAAACTGGGTAACATTATATCTTGTATTTCTGGCAGCTATACTTGTAGTAGATGATAAGCTGTTTTTATTAGGAGCAAAGTAGATTCCACCATCATTCCCAAATAACATTTGATTGGTAGCATAGTTATTAAAAGGATTAAAAACAATCGTATGCTGATCCGCATGTACCGTTGGAACCTGAAGCCCTGCTAGGTTGTTATTATTCGACCATTTTGAAATTTGGGTCCATGTTGCAGCTCCGTCTAATGATTTGAAAAGATCAATACCTCCCGTATACACAATATCATCATTCAAAGGATCAGGGATGATAATAAGATCATAAAAAGACTGTCCTCGTGTAAAATCATTATCTGGAATTCCGTTATCAGCATCATTAGGCAGAGTAATTACTGGTGATGGATCACTGGTTGACACCCACGTAGCCCCTCCATCAGTTGTTTTTATGATCCTCACGGGCTCAGTAGAAGATGCACCCTGCAAAAGACCATATGCTTTTAGGGGATTGGTTTTGGAAAGAGCAAAATCTACTCTATTGCCTGGAACACCTACGTTATAGACTTCCGTAAAGGTATTTCCGTCTGCAGATTTAAAAATCCTTCCTCCAGAATCAACATTGGAAAAACGGGAACTTCTGGTTGAAAGCCAAACCGAATTATCGGCTCCAATTTCTATTTGCTGAATAGAATATCCTGCTGTACTCGGGTTTCCGGTAGTGGTATTCATGGCCATTAAGTTCGTATTTCTTACAAACGTTGCTCCTCCATCAGTAGATTTATATAATCCAGATTGATAAAGTCCTAAAGAGCCGCTACTGAAAGTAATCCCTACAGATCCCCCACTTACCCCAGCATATATTTCTGAAACTCCATTATTGTTTCTAACTTTAATGCTGTTGATATAAAAATTACCGTTTTTTATAGTTCCAGTATAACTGGCAGGAATAGTAAAAATTTGTGTCCAGGTTATTCCGCCATCTGTTGTTTTCCATATACCGGAACCAACAGCATCGGAAGTTTCACATTCTCCCGTTCCAACATAAAATACTTGTGAATTATTAGGGTCATAAGTGATACAGGAAATTGAAGTATTAGCCCAAAAATCATTAATAGGTGTCCATTGATTTGTAGAAACAGACGGATCTTCATTCACCCATAATCCTCCTGATACCCCTCCTGCGAAAACTCTTTTTCCGGCAGGATCATTAGGATCATACATGATTGCCCTTGTCCTTCCCCCTACACTATAAGGTCCCCTTTCTATCCAGGGCTGGTTAAATTTTGAAGTACTTGAACCTCCGGAAATAAATGACAATTCCTTTTGTGGAGCATATTTTCCAGCTTTCAACTCATTCTTTAACTTAATGACATTTTCGAAATTAACGAGTCCTGTAGCCGGATCCATTGTATTTTTATAATCCTGCTCGTTAAATTCATTAGGAGGAATACCTTCCTTTTTTTGTAGCTCATGAGTATTTTTTATATTATTGTCATAAGCTGCATACAATTTCTGTAAACGCTTGGTTTCCTTTTTAAATTTCTGTTTTTGCTGTGCATGTGCTTCGGCACTTAGTAAGAGCATTGCAGCTGCAATGAGCATTTGTGTTTTCATAATCACATTTATTAAATTTTTCAAAAATAATATTTATAAAATCAATTAACAAAATTTAACGGTTAATTTTTAATAAACTCAATAAAATACTTCAAATTTGAATGATAAAATATCACATATATTAGCAATTAATTAATATTTTTTCCCACTAATAAATGAAATAAGTTAAAAATTGAAGACAAATAATTAGAAATAAGAAAGAATATTAAAAAATATTAACAAAATATCACAATGAATTTTATTAATGAAAAAAATATATTTATTTTAGTGCTTTAAAAATTTCTCATGAAAAGATATAATTTATTGATTGTACTATTATTATTTGTTTTTAATGTGGCGACTGCGCAAAAGAAGAATTCTCCTGCTGCAGATTTCAGCACGGTGAAGGAAACGAAAACCAAAATTGAAAATACGGTTCCATTGGTTCTTAAACATTTGCAGGACATCAGCACGAAAGAAGGAGACAACAATATCCTGGCAAACGGAAAAGTTGCTTTGGGAAAGGAATACGGAATTTTAGAATCTGAATGGCGCTTATACAGAATGAATATGAACAATTGCATTCTGAACAATTCTTCCAAAAAAGCTAAAAAATGTATGCAATACCATACCCAGTATCTAAGAAATACTTTAATTAACTACAACAACTACATCACGAATTTAACCAGAAAGAACGGATACTTAGGAGTAGAAGGAGACACAAAATTCGATTTCACTCCTTCTGAGCTTGCTACTAAGCTTAGTGAAGCGTACTTCAATGCAAATGATGCTGCCGGAAGAATGAAAGGAACAAAGAAAACAGAATTCTTAGGCCAGACTCTTGCTGAAGACTACAAACTTCGACCTTATGCTGAAATGGCTCAACAATAAATCAAATAAAAAAGAGAATCACTATGTGATTCTCTTTTTCTTAGTACCGGGACCCGGACTCGAACCGATGACCTTCGGGTTATGAGCCCGACGAGCTACCTACTGCTCCATCCCGCGATTTTACAGGTGCAAATATAGAATAATTTTTCTGACTGTGAAAATATAATTCACAATATTTTCCCTATTCATCCTCCTTTTTAAAACTTACTACTTCATATTCATCATTAGAAGAATATTTTTTACAGCTTTCATCATCAAACTTTTCAGGAGATTGCAGGAAGTCTTCTATATATCTTACACTTTCATCCGTATCCGCGGGAACAATAATGATATGATAACCGTTCAATACAGATTCGTGAGCATTTTTCAAAGATTCTTTTTTATGCTGTAATGCTTCATTATACTTCATAGCTGTTTATATTCGTCAGAAACTATCCTTCCGTTAATTGGTTCACTCCAGAAAATAAAAATACGGTTATCCATCCTGCTGATTTCAGGCTGTATTATCTCAAATTCCCCATCATCATTTCTCTTTTCAATTACCAGATCAACTCCTTCGCCTATCTCATCCATTTTAAATTCTATTCTGTATCTGTCGTTATTGTTACCTTTAACAAATTCCTCTTTTTTAAAGTTTCTCTGTGCCATAATATTGTTTTGGTTATTACAGCAATTTATAAACCATTTCAGTGTAAGAACTTTAATTGATTAAGAATGAAAGCAAAAAAAACGGTGAAACATAGTTGCACCGTTTTTTTTAGTAGCGGGGACACGACTCGAACGTGCGACCTCCGGGTTATGAGCCCGACGAGCTACCTACTGCTCTACCCCGCGGTGTATTTTCAGAACGCCGCTGCGTTAACTTAGTAGCGGGAACCGGACTCGAACCGATGACCTTCGGGTTATGAGCCCGACGAGCTACCTACTGCTCCATCCCGCGATATTGGACTGCAAATATACAACAATTTTTCAAAACTGCAATTTTTTCCTGTAAATAAAGCAGTTTTATAAAAACTATTCAATTATTCGTATCTTTGTTTTATGGCAAAAATCTTAAGAATTTATCCGGAAAACCCTCAGGAAAATCTTATCAATGAGGTAATTAGTACATTAAACAATGGCGGACTGATCATTTATCCATCTGATACGGTCTATGCATTAGGCTGCAATATTTTTGATATCAAAGCTATGGAAAAGCTGGCCCAGCTGAAAAAAATCAAGCTGGAAAAAGCTAAGTTCTCCATTATCTGTAATGATTTAAGCCACCTTTCAGATTTTACCCGGCCTATTGAAACATCTGTATTCAGGTTTTTGAAAAGCCATCTTCCGGGGCCGTTTACGTTCATCCTTGATGCCAATAAAAGCCTGCCTTTGGCTTATAAAGGTCATAAAACAATTGGTATCCGCGTGCCGGATCATCCGATTCCTCAACTTATTGTAGAAAAGCTGGGACATCCTATTGCTTCCACTTCTATTAAAGATGATGATGAGATCATTGAATATTCTACTGATCCTGAACTGATTGCTGAAAAATACGATCATCTGGTGGATATTGTGATTGACTCGGGATATGGAGATAATATGGCATCTACTATTGTAGATCTGACTTCAGGAGAGCCGGAGATCATCAGACAAGGAAAAGGGCAAATTTAGTTATGAATTATAAGTATAAATTATAAATGATGGGTGAGTATTGATATCACCATCAACCGTCAATTGTCAATTATGAAAATAGTAACATCACCTGCCAAATTAATGAATGTGGAGAATTCAACAGACCTGTTGAGATCTACTACTCCGAAATTCATTGAAGATGCAGCTTTTATACAATCTTATTTAAAACATAAATCTCCAAAATATCTTTCCGAATTGATGGAAATCTCTCCCAAACTAGCCGATGAAAACTGGGAAAGAAACCAGAAATGGAAGTCTAATCCAAAACCTAAGGAGTCTGCTCCAGCTCTGTTTGCTTTTACAGGAGAGGTCTACAGGGGTCTGGATGCCAAAACACTGGATAAAAACGCGGTGGATTATCTGCAGAAAAACTACAGAATGCTTTCAGGTTTGTACGGTTTATTAAAACCGTCTGATAAGGTGATGCTTTACAGATTGGAGATGGGAAGAAACTTTGAATTTGATCAGTATAAAAATCTTTATGAATTCTGGACCGAAAAGGTAACGGATATGCTGAATTCTGAAATGAAAAAAAATGAGATTCTTCTGAATCTGGCGAGCACCGAATATGGAAAAGTGATCAACAGAAAAAAGCTGAATCATAAGGTCATTGATTTTGATTTCTATGAATTAAAAGACGGAAAACCAAAAACCATTGTGGTATACACCAAACACGCCAGAGGTCTTATGGTGAGATATTGTGCGGAAACCCAGGCCAAAACATTGAACGATGTAAAAGCTTTCAATTATGAAGGGTATATAATTGATGAGGAAAAATCTACGGATACAAAATTGGTTTTCACAAGATAAATGACAATCTCAGATTTAAAAAACCGTTTCACAACAGAACTTTCAAGTCTTTATACAGATTCGGAAACTGCATTTTTATATTCTGTTTTTATCCGGAAAATAGTAGGCCTGGACTCTTTTCAGCAACGAATGCTGGCTCATCGTGAATTATTGCAAGAAGATGAGGAACGGCTTTATCAAGTAATTTCTGAATTAAAAACCCACAAACCTTATCAGCAGATTTTAGGAGAAACGGAGTTTTTCGGAATGACATTTTATGTGAACGAGCATGTCCTGATTCCGCGCCCGGAAACAGAAGAGCTGTTAGAAATGGCAGTTAATAAGATCAAACATCACTTTTCTGATCCAAAGCTGAAAATTTTAGATATCGGAACTGGAAGCGGAATTATTCCAATTGTTTTAAAAAAACATTTTCCCGAAGCTGAAGTTTTTTCTATTGATTTTTCAGAGAATGCTTTACAAACAGCCAGAAAAAATGCGGAGCTTCATCAGCTAGCCATCAACTTTATTCACCAGGATTACCTGAATTTTGAACTGACGGATCATTATGATATCATCATTTCCAATCCACCTTATATCGGTATTGAAGAGGAACATGAAATTGCAGATTCTGTGAAAGAGTTTGAGCCTGTGATGGCACTTTTCTCGCCTACTTCCGACGCTCTTATTTTTTACCGGAAGATTGCTCAGGATACCGAAAGGTATCTTAAAGGAAACGGTTTGTTGTTTTTAGAGATCAATCAAAAGCTGGGCCCTGAAACTTTAAAGCTTTATACTCCTATATTTTCCGAGGTACACCTCATTAAAGATTTATCTGGAAATGACCGTTTTATTTGGGGGAAGAAATAATAGTGTAATGAAAATTAAAGAGCATCTTATCAATAATACCAAAATTGCGGAAATCATTTCTGATGAAATCCTTATACAATCTGCTCAGGATGGATTGGATCTGCTTGGAAATGTGTATTATGAAGGGTTTGACAAAGTTATTATTCATGAAAACAATATGGCCCCTGATTTTTTTGATCTGAAAACTAAGCTTGCCGGAGAAATCCTGCAAAAATTTTCAAACTACCGTATCCCCTTGGCTGTTGTTGGTGACTTTAGTAAGTATGAGAGTAAAAGCCTTCGGGATTTCATCATGGAAAGTAACCAGACCCGGCACATCAACTTTACCTCAACTTTATCTGAAGCTTTGGAAAAGCTTTCGGAATAATGTATTGATTCTTTAGTTTTTTTTCTTTTTAAAATACTCAACGGCATCTTCAACAGCTTTATCTATAGGCTGATATTCAAGCCCAAGCTCCTGTATCGATTTATGGTTGGAGTAAAAATTATCGATTCTCAGTGCTTTCATATTTTCAGAACTTAAGTCGGTTTTTATTTGTAAAGCCCTCAGAAGGTTTCCTATCCTGCCCAAAATCACCAGTCCCGTATCCGGAATCGGGATCATCAATGGTTTTTGGGAAGTAATGCGGTTTATTTTTTTGAAAAAGTCTTTATAACTCAGATTTTCGTGAGCCAATAAATATTTTTCCCCGTTCTTCCCTTTTTCTATGGCATTGATAATCCCTTTAGCTGCATCTTCCGCATGAACAAAATTCTTTCCTCCTTTCGGATAAAAGATGATTTTCTTTTTCCAGGCCCAGTAAATAATTTTCCCTGAGCTGGGCTTATGGTCATACGCTCCGATCATAAAAGAAGGGTTCACGATCACCACTTCTGTTATTCTATTATTCTGCAAAAGATAATTTTCCGCTTCCTGCTTGCTTTTGGCATAGAAAGAATGGGTAAACGGGTATTTCTGACAGCTTTTTTCATTTCCAGGCTCTTCTTTGCTTCCATAGCCTAATGTATTCGCAGAGCTCACGAATATAAACCGGTTAACTTTTGCAGCTACCGCTTGTGAAAATAAGTGCACCACCGCCTCATGGTTTATTTTTCTGTAATCAGTATAGGAAAGCAGATTCTGCCTTGTTTCAGCAGCAATATGAATTATACAGTCTACTCCATCCAGATATCCTGAAATGTCTGTAAAAAGATCACCTTCCACCCAGGTCAGGTTTTCATTTTCCGTGCCCAGATCACTGCTTTTCTTGCGCACCAGAGCAATAACATTATAACCATCGTTCAATAATTTTATCAGTACATGAGTTCCCAGAAGTCCTGTGGTTCCGGTGACAAACACTTTTTTCATGCTTCAATTTCTCTTTTGATAGCCTGGGTCATCAGAGGCAGTTTTATCCAGATCGGAAGGATTTTCATGACCAACCAGCTTACCGGATTCACCATAATGACGGAGTCTTTTTTGAAAAGCTGATCAATGCAGTAGCTCGCCACTTTATTAGGATCCAATAACGTTAATTTACCCAAGAATCCCTGCTTTTCAATCCGGTCACAAACATCAGGATTGGTTTTCATTGCTCCCGGATTCACTACGCTTACAAAGACATTCGTATCTTTTAATTCTTCATGTAAGCCTCTTGAAAATGAATGAATAAATGTTTTGGAAGCCGGATATACCGTTTTGAAACCTATCGGCGAAAAAGCGGCCATACTGGAAACATTGAGAATGTAAGACTGCGGCTGTTTTAAAAGATTGGGAAGCAGCTGATGTGTAATTAGTGATGTTGCCGTCACATTCACCTGCAAAATGGTATTGATATAATGAGGAGAGGCTTCGGTAAATTTTTGTGTTCCGCCCAAACCTGCATTATTAATCAGAATATGGATATTGAAAGAATTATTCAGCCAGTCTGTAAGTTTCAAAACATTTTCGTTGACGGAAAGGTCGACTTCATAATAATGTGTTTCCACCTGATACGTTTGTGCAATTTCTTCGCTCAGCTGCCTTAAATTCTGATCAGGCAGGCTCACTAAAATCACGTTGATTTTCTTTTTGGCCAGATATTCGGCAAATGCTTTTCCTAACCCCTGGCTGGCTCCTGTAACCACTGCGAATGATTCTCCGGTATTCATAAGATTAAATTTTATGATACAAAAGTATCCTCAAAAGTATGTGGAAATGTTCGGGGTTATCCGAATGAACATATTTCAGATAAATAAATAGAAAATATACAGATTGTTGATTTTCAATAAATTACTATATAAAAAAAGTAAAACTTTATAAACCTGAACTATTTTTTAAACTCTGATGGGGTCTGATCGGTCAGTTTTTTAAAGGTTGTATTAAAAGAGGTTTTTGAATTGAATCCTGACTCATATGCAATTCCTAAAATGGACAATTTATTATTGCTGTTGTCTTTCAACAGTTTTTTAGCATGTTCAATTCTGTATTCATTCACATACTGGAAGAAGTTCTTTTGAAATCCGGTATTAATAATATACGATAAATGATGAGTAGAAACAGAAAGCCGCTCTGCAAGCTTGATTAAATTCAGTTCACTATCAAGATAAGGTTTTTCGTTATTCATTAACGCTTCCAGCTGTGTTTTTATTCTAAGCAACTCGTCATCAGAAATCAGTTTTCTTTTGGTTTCCTCCGCTTCCGGGTCTGTATTGATAGAAATCAATTCTTCACGCTGTTTTTCTTCTAAAGGGTAAATTTCTTTTTGCTTTAAGGAATAATATCCTACAAAATAGATCACCAGCAAAAAAATAAGATTGATGAAAACATTGAGTGAAGTAGAATCATAAAACAAATTGTATATGACATAAACGATACTCACGATAAAAAGAACCAGAATGATGTATTCCAGCCAGTTTAGATTAATTCCTTCTGTATTAGCAGAGAACTGCTGGATTCTTTTTTGATGTTTTCTGATAGTGATATACGAAAGTCCTGTGTAAAATATTGCCTGAAAAAGTATCAGAGAGATTGAAATAAAGGCTAAAGTATCAAAATACCCGGGTTTACTTTCATAAGTTTCAAAACGCTGGAGAAAGAGGATGACAAAAAATATAAAAGGAAGAATGCTATACTTAATGTCTGAAGTTTTAAACTTAAACGCAGGATTGGTATAAAACAATACGCTAAAGAAGAATATGACCGGTGTTAAAAACTGGATCAGCTGAATCAGAAAAACAGAGTGAACATCTATTGATGATATCATCGCCAATGATACTATCTCATCCAACCAAAAGGTTGACCAAAGAAATAAAAACATGCCAAACCAGAAATTAGCTTTTTTATTAACTTTAAGCGGATTGGTAAGTTTTAAAAAAGAAAGCAAAACCAATGAACCATAGATCAGTATAACGACGAAGCGGTTTAACTCTATTGTGTTCATTGGTTTTGATATTTGGGTAAAGATAAATATTATCCTATTCTCTTCCTTATAAAAATCTCGTAACTTAAATAGAGTAACGGAATTGCCATTATTCCAAGATATAAAGCATTTTCAACGGCTCTTTCCGGCTGTACAATCACGGCATACACCAATCCAAAAAACGCACCTCCAAGGTGTGCCGCATGACCAATATTATCATGCTCTCTTGGATTCAGCATCATATAAACAGAATATCCAAAGTACAAGGTTCCGAAAATCCAACCAGGCAAAAAGTTGACACTTATTTCATTTGGAGCCAATGCTATCGAAGCAAAAATAATTCCTGAAACTGCCCCAGAAGCACCAATAGCGGAATACCATGGTTGGTTTTTATAAATCAGTAAACTAAAAAGATTACCCAAAATCATGGATCCAAAATAAATGATTAAAAAACCTATGCTTCCAAAAAAATATATTACAGCAGCCTGAAACATATATAAAGAAAACATATTAAAAAATAAATGCATAAAATCTGCGTGAAGAAATGCAGAACTGATTAATCTGAAATATTCTTTCTTTGATATTATTGCAGCCACATTAAATTTAAACTTCTCGAACAATCCTATATCATTTAGCCCTCTCCAACTAATAATACATGTTATTCCTATAATAATGATAACTATTAAGTTCATAATTTCTCAATAATTAATTTTCGTTATCGTTTCCGTCTTCTTCAAATAAATCTCCGATTACGCCATCTTCCGGATCATGATCAATAAAGCTGATGTGCCCTTCAGTATGTTCCACTTCATCGAAGCCTTCATGTTCTTCAGGTTCCGGAATGGTAATATTAATAGCTTTTACTTTAAACTTCGTAAACTGGTTTCCGATAGCTTTGATACCTTTCACCGCAATGAACTCATCAATAGTAATGGTTTCGGGCTCGCGTTCTTTTCCTTTATCCTTGGCAAAAATAATTTCTGCCGTAGAATCATTGGCCACAATAATGTTTTCGATGAATGACTTTGGATGTTCCGAAGGCATGAAAGTCTGCACATTCGTTGTATTTTCCAGCAGGAATCTCTTGATGAAGTAGATTTCCTTTTCTCCATCGTAATAAATGCACGTAATCGGTTGATCCGGCCTCCACTTTTCAAGAACCAGATATTCGTCATCAAAACGGTTTCCGAGGTCAAAGCTTACCAGTTTGGCTTCTCCGTTGGAATTGATGGTAAGTATTTTGTCATCGCCCTTGAAGCTTCCCAGCAGGGTTCCTCTTGCATCTGCATTCAGCCTTCTTATCGTATCATCAAACCAGATTCTTCTTGGTGCTAATGTAGAAACTCCTTCTTCTTTCAGGTCTACTTTTTTAACGGCATATTTGGTAACCAGGTTTCCTTTAGAATCCCTGCCTTTAATTGCCAGTTCGGAGAAATCGATCTCCATTTTGTTTTTCCTGATTCTTGGATTAGGTTTCAAAAGTACAGTTACCGTTTCTGCCTCTCCATTCGGATTAGCGGAGAAATACAGCACTTCAGAACCTTTTTTATCGGAAGCCAAAGGATAATCCGTATTTCTGGTAACTCCTGTTACCGAGAATCGTTTCATGTAATAAGGTCCTTCCTTACCTTCACGGTAGATCATGTTGTAGACTGTTCGCTTGTCGTTTTTCTTCCAGACCGCAACATGAAGGATATCTTTACCGATAAATGTTTTCGGTTCCACTTTTACGACTTTCATACTTCCATCTTTTCTGAACGTAATAATGTCATCAATATCCGAACAGTCAAACAGATACTGGTCTTTTCTTAAAGAAGTTCCGATAAAGCCTTCTTCAAAATTGGCATAGAACTTTTCATTGGCTACGGCTACCTTAGTAGCATCAATAGTGTCAAAAATTCTAAGTTCTGTTTTTCTTTCTTTTCCTTTTCCGTATTTCTTCTGAATATTTAAATAATAGTCAATGGCATACGCAATAAGATTATTCAGATGATGTTTTACCTGCTCTATTTTGCCTTCTAAAGCAGCAATATTTTCTTTGAATTTATCTAAATCGAATCTCGAAATTCTCTTAATCCGGATTTCAGTCAGTTTTAGAATGTCTTCTTCCGTTACGGCTCTTAAAAGATGTCCGGTGTGGGGTTTTAATCCCTCATCAATTGTTGTCAGAACATCTTCCCAGGTTTTTACCTCTTCAATGTCATGGTAGATCCTGTTTTCAATGAAGATTCTTTCTAATGAAGAGAAATGCCAGCTTTCCTGCAATTCATGAAGCTCGATTTCCAGCTCTTTTTTAAGCAATGACACCGTATGATCGGTATTCATTTTTAAGATTTCGGAAACGTTCAGGAACATCGGTTTATCTCCTACAATCACACAGGCATTCGGCGAAATGGTCACCTGGCAATCTGTGAAGGCATATAGGGCATCTATGGTTTTATCGGGGGAAACATCGTTATGAAGATGAATAAGGATCTCTACCGTATCTGAAGTATTGTCTTCAATTTTTTTGATCTTGATCTTTCCTTTCTCATTGGCTTTCAGGACTGAATCAATCAGATCGCCGGTTGTTTTGGAAAAAGGCAGCTCGGAAATGACAAGCAAATGCTTATCTATTTGTGAAATTTTTGCTCTCGCTCTTACTTTTCCACCTCTGTGCCCGTCATTATATTCGGTAACATCCAGATAACCAGCTGTTAAAAAGTCAGGGTATAATTCGAACTTTTTACCTTTTAAGTAAGCTACGGAAGCATTAATTAATTCATTAAAATTGTGGGGAAGAATTTTTGTAGAAAGCCCTACTCCGATCCCTTCAACTCCCTGTGCCAATAATAAAGGGAATTTTACGGGTAAATCTATGGGTTCATTATTCCTGCCGTCATAAGACTTTGCCCATTCTGTAGTTTTAGGATTGAAAACCACTTCCAACGCAAAGGGCGTTAGGCGTGCTTCAATATATCTTGCTGCAGCGGCGGAATCACCTGTATAGATGTTCCCCCAGTTTCCCTGAGTATCTATCAACAGTTCTTTTTGCCCGATCTGCACCATGGCATCTGTAATGGAAGCATCGCCATGAGGGTGATATTTCATGGTATTCCCTACAATATTGGCTACTTTATTGTACCGTCCGTCTTCCAGCTCGCGCATAGAGTGCATAATCCTTCGCTGAACGGGTTTAAATCCATCATACACGGAAGGGATAGCCCTGTCTAAAATTACATAAGAGGCATAATCAAGAAACCAGTCTTTGTACAGACCGGAAACTTTTTTTAAACTCTCTCCTTCATGCGAATATTCTTCTGTTATCATTTATGTCTACACTTACTTCTTTGTTCTCGTTATTAGTTTTTATAACTTTATTCAGAGACACCTTTAAATCGCTTATTTCTCTTTTGGTTAAATAAGAAATTTCATATTTTAAGATGGTTGAACCGCTATTCTTGCTTGAAATAGTAATATACAACCTTTTCACGAAATAAAAGTCAATGACTTCATATTTCATTAGTTTATACTTAGGGAACTCATCACTTAGAGCCTTGGCTAAAAACGGTATAGCATTTCTGTTTTTGAAATTCAGTGCTTCGCCGTCACTGTCATATTCAAAAATCTGCCGCCCGCTCAGATAATAAACCACCAACAGGAGTATGGGTACAATGACCAATAAATAGCTCTCCTCTCCTAAAACATCAAATTTGTATTCTTCTAAAAAGAATGCTGC